>JBIOVQ010000143.1:0-3600 GCA_044867805.1 Burkholderiales bacterium
AGTATCGAGGGCTGGAGCGCGACCGAGAAGCCCAGCATCAGGTTCTGGAAAGTCTCAGCCATGTACGCTGGAAAAGCGTGATTGGTGATTCGTGATTCGTGATTCGAGTGGGCAACCGTCAGTAACCAACAACTGGCAGCTGGCGTCTGGCGGCTGGCAGCTTCGCGTCATCCCTGCTCCTAGAAGCCCCACGGGCTTCGGGGAAGGGGCACGTGCAGCAGGTCCCCCACGATGTAGAAGGACGCCAGGCTGAAGCCGAGCGCGACCAGCGCCACCGGCAGCGGGCGGCGCCGCTCCAGCACGCCGAGGAAGAACACCAGCAGCGCGATGACCGTGAGCCGGTAGCCGATGCGCTCGAGGGCGAGCGTGGCGACCCCGCACGCGGCGAGGATGACGACCGCCCGCGCGGCCTCGGACCATTTCATCGTTGCAAGGGCTGCCGACCGCCCGCCCCAGGCGGCGATCAGCGCGCCCAGCGCGCCGAGGAAAATCGCCAGCACCAGCGGCAGGTAGCCCGGGCCGGGCTCCTGCAGGGTGCCAAGGGGATAGGCGCGGTTTTCCCAGCCGACGTACAGCGCCAGGGCGATGAGCATCAACCCGGAAAACTGGTCGCTGCGGAGTCTCCCGCGTGCTTCAGGAGTAGCGGATGACTGCGATTCCATTGCGGGTGTCGTCAGCCATCAGCCGTCAGTCGTCAGTCCTCACTTTTCCTATTTCTTGTCTTCGACTTTCCCGACGAGCTTCACCAGGGCGGCGAGGCGCTTGGCATCGTCCTGCCAGTACCGGTAGAACTCCGGCGCATCCTTGTACTGCACCAGCGAGCTCACCTTGGCCATCGCCGCCTTGAAGTCGGGGTCCCCCACGGCCTTGCGCGCCGCGTCGCGCAGCACCTTCGCCACGGAGTCGGGCGTGCCCTTCGGCACGAACATGCCGGCCCAGATGTAGTACTCGACGTTCTTGTAGCCGAGCTCCCTGAACGTCGGCACGTCGGGATAGGAAGGATGGCGGTCGGCGCCCCAGCCGGCGATCGTACGCAGCTTCCCCGCCTTGACGTGGGCGCTGATCGCCGCCGGTCCGCCGGCCGTCAGCTCGACGTGTCCTCCGAGCACCGCGATGATCGCCGGTCCGCCTCCCGACGTCGGCAGGTGCCGCATCTTCAGCTTGGCCGCGTGCAGGAACATCTCCATCGGCATGTGCAACGCGCCGTAGATCCCGGAGGACGAGTACGAGAGCTCGCCGGCCCTCGACCGGGCCAGCGCCACGAGCTCCTTCGCATTCTTCACCGGCAGCGAGGGATGCACCACCAGTATGGTCGGATCCGCGGTCACCAGGGCGATGGGCGAGAACTGGTCGAGCGAATAGGCGGGCTTGCGCTTGAACAACTCGTCGGCCGCGGGTATCACGGAAATGCTCGACAACGCCATGAGCACGGTGTAGCCGTCGGGCCTGGCGTTCGCCACCGCGGCGTTCCCCACCGCCCCCGCGGCCCCCGGCCGGTTCACCACCGTGACCGGCTGCTTGAGCACTTTTTCCATCGCTGCGGCGGTCGGCCGGGCGGTGATGTCCGCGACGCCGCCCGGCGGGAACGCCACGACCATGGAAATGGCGCGGCTCGGAAACACCTCCTGCGCAAAAGCCGGCGCAACGACCACGGTCGCCAATAAGCTACCGACGAATGCAACTGTCTTCATTGCTTACCCTCCTCGAACGGCGTGAATCGTGATTCGTGATTCGAACCTCTCTCCAGTCCCCTGCGGGGGCGACTGCACAAGCAGACCACGGGTTCGATGCACGATTCACGAATCACAAATCACGAATCACGCATCTCACCGGTCATCGATCGGCCCTGGCCCCTGAAATCCGGACCACCTTGGCCCACTTGGCGATGTCGGCGTGCAGGTACTTCTCGTATTCCGCCACCGTCATCGTCATCGGCACCGCGCCTTGCTTGCCCCACACTTCCTTGACATCGCGCCGGCTCACGACCTTGGTGATCTCGGCGTTCAGACGCTCGACAATCTCCCTCGGGGTCCCGGCCGGCGCCATGACCCCGATCCAGATGGTCGTTTCGTAGCCTTTCACGCCCGCCTCCGCTATCGTCGGGAGATCCGGCGCCACGGAGGAGCGCGCCCGTCCCGATGTGGCGAGCGCCCGCACCCTGCCGGCTGTCGCGATCGGCAGCATGGTGGTTATCGCGTCCAGCATCATGTCGGTCTGCCCGCTCATGGCGCTGGTGCGCGCATCCCCGCTGCTCTTGTGGGGGACGTGCAGGATGTCCACGCCCGCGAGCGCCTTGAACAGCTCGCCGGCCATGTGGTAGGGAGTCCCCGTCCCGGACGAGGAATAGCTCATGCCGCCCTTGTTCTTCTTCGCAAGCACGACCAGCTCCTTCACGGACCTGGCCGGAACCGACGGATGCACGACCAGCAGCAGGTCCGAGTAGTTGATGGGCGCCACCGCGACGAAATCCTTCATCAGCACGAACGGCTTCTTGGGCACCAATGACTCGTTGACGGTATGCGTGTTGGACATGACCAGCAGCGTATAGCCGTCCGGCGGGGACTTGGCGACGATCTCCGTGCCGATGATGGATCCGGCGCCGGGCCGCGCTTCCACGACCAACGGCTGGCCGAGAGGCCCCTGCAAGTGCTGGCCAAGGAACCGGGCGTAAATGTCGGCCGGTCCGCCGGTGCCGAATGGAACGATCACCCGAATCGGTTTAGCCGGATAGTTCTGTGCGGCGGCCTGGGGGCAAGCCAGTACGGCGACGGCCGCCAGGGAAATGAATGCTGAGCACAGTGGACGCATCTCTCCTCCGCACCGGGAATGGCGCGCCCTTCTGGATATTATCGGGCGCTGGAGCGAGGAGTATCTTATCCCGCGCCCGCTCCGTCAACCGCGGTAGCCGATGCCCTTCGCCGTCAGCGCGGCGCACAGCGCGATCGCGAGGATTCCCGCGAGCTCCCAATGAATGATCGACCGGATCACCTGCCGCTTGCGATCGGTGAGGAGCGGCGTCCGTCCCTGCCTGAGCTGCTTGTACCAGCCCAGGAATTCGAAAGTCGGGTAGAGCGAGGCGGCCGCCACCAGCAGGAACAGCGCCACCTTCACCAGGAACGGAATGCTGGCGAGATAATACGATGCGCCCTTTTCGAAGTAGAACACGCGGAGCAACCCGGCGACCAGCACGACTCCCGCCGACATTCCGTACACGAGATCCGCCACCAGGATCCTGAAGGCGTTCCTGATATTCAGCTCGTCCCTGATACAGACGAACTCGACGGTGAGCGCCGCGACCAGCGCAAACGCGCCCAGGAAGTGCAGGAATGAGAAGAAGGCAGCCATCACATCACCGTGCGACCATGGCGCGCGGAACGATGCGGTCAATCATACCATCGGCGCATGCCGGGAATTTTCGCTATGCTTCCGGGTCCGCAGCCACCTCATGATCGCAGGAGATCTCATGAACGGAAATCACCGCAAAAACCGGGGCCGCCGCGCCCTCCTCCGCTCCGCTGCCGCCGCCCTCGCTCTGGGCGCGTTACCGCGCGCCGTGCGTGCCCAGGGCGCGCCGGGCAAGCTGCGCATCGGCGTCATCGG
>JBIOVQ010000144.1:0-11892 GCA_044867805.1 Burkholderiales bacterium
CGCCAGACGTCAGACGCTAGACGCCAGCCAACTGCCAACTGCCAACTGCCAACAGCTAAAGCAGGCGGTGCATGAAAACGACGTCGAGCCACCGGTCGAACTTGCGGCCGACTTCGGGAAAATGGGCGACGCGGGAAAAGCCGGAGGCTTCGAGCAGCCCGAGGATGGCCGTGGACTGGCTGCAGCAGCCGCCGACGAGCGCATGGTGGCCGGCGGCGCGCGCGCGCTCGACCAGGTCGGCGAGCAGGGCGCGGCCGATGCCGCGCCGGTGATGCTCCTGGTGAACGTAGATGGAGAACTCGGCGGTATGCCGGTAGGCTGGCCGGCTGCGGAATTCTCCCAGCGCGGCCCAGCCGACGACGGCGCCGCCATCGAGCGCGACGGTGATCGGATGCTCCGGCGAGCGGCCGCCGAGCCAGGCCAGGCGCTGCTCCAGCGTCAGGGGCTCGGTGAGAAAGGTCGCCGTGGAGTGCACGACGTAATGGTTCTGGATGTCGTTGATCGCCCCCGCATCGGCCCGGGTGGCGGGCCGGATCGAGCATGCGGCCATGGGATCAGCCGGCGCGGGCGGGCGCGACGACCGCCGCGTTGCGGCGCCGCAGGACCCAGTAGCCGACAAACAGGCCGACCGGGATGCAGGACAGCACGGCGACCTGGCGGTCCGGGTGCAGGAGTACGAGCATGGCGAAGGCGGCAAGCACCGTCCTCAGCACGAGGTCGACCCCGCGGCTGGGCGAGAACTGCGCCTGTATGCTGAAGCTGATGCCGATCGTCGCGGTCAGGAGCAGCAGCATCGCCCCGATCTGCGCCATCCCGGGTTCCAGCACCAGCTCCGGGCGCGTGAACACGCCCGCCATCAGCACGAACAGGCAGACGCAGATCTGGATCGCCCGGAACAGCGTCGCCAGGAACGGCGCGTCGGCGATCTTCGCCGTCACGGCGGCGGCCACGGACGTGGGCGGCGTCAGCTCGCCCCACACCGCGAGAAAGAAAGCGAAGAAGTGCACGACCCAGGGGTCGACGCCGACCTTGATCATCGGCGGCGCGATCACCAGGGCGGTGATGATGTAGGTCGGCGCCGGCGGGAGCCCCGTGCCGAGCAGGGCGCCGAAGAAAAAGGCGACGAGCGCCATGGCGGCGACGTTGATGCCGGCGGCCTCGATGAGCAGCGCGCCGACCTTGGTCGGCACCCCGGTGATAACGAACGCTCCGGTCATGATCGACAGCATGGCGAGCAGCAGGGTCAGGTCGGCGGCCATGCTCGCGAAGTGGTCGACGAGGCGCCCGAACGGGGCGATGGCGGCGCGCCACGACCAGGCACCCGACCGCGCGGTCGAAATCAGATGCCCGAGCGCCAGGAAGGCGCCGACAGCGAGGAAGATGTAGAGCGCCGCGAACATCGGCGCGAGGTGCAGCGTCGCCATCAGCGCGATCAGCCCGCCGACGACGGCGACGAACGCCACGATGTTCAGCCAGTCGGCCGTGCGCATGGATTCCGCGGCAACCGCGACGAGGTGCGTGCGATAGCGCGTCGAGAGCAGGTAGACCGAGACGCTGATGCCGGCGTAATAGACGATCGCGGGCGCATAGCCGCGCGCGACGACGTCGAAATAGCTGCGCCCGAGGAATTCCGCCATCAGGAAGGCGGAAATTCCCATGACCGGCGGCATGAGCTGGCCTCCGAGCGAGGACACTGTCTCGATGGCGCCCGCGACCGTCCGCGGCATGCCGGCGCCGATCATGGCGGGTATGGTGGCGGAGCCGACGGTGATGGCGTTGGCCGCGCCGCTGCCGCTCACGGTGCCGACCGCCATCGAGCCGATCACGGCCGATTGCGGCAGCGCGTGCGGGGAGCGCGCGGCGATCTGCTTGGAGGCCCTGAGGATGGACTCCACGCAGCCGAAGGCGCGCAGGGCGCTCAGCACCAGGATGAAGGAGCCGATCAGCGTCAGCGCGAGCTGGGGCAGGTTGGAATAGATTCCGGTCGACATCTCGACGCTCATCGCGGTGACGACGCGCTCCCAGGAGAGTCCCGGATGGTTGAACATGCCCGGCACGGCGGAGCCGTAGACCGCATAGAGGATCAGGATGACGTTCAGGACGAACAGCGCGAAATACCGCTTGCGGGCGTATTCCATGATGAGCGCCACCATCACCGCGCCCATCGTGAGGTCGGCGGCATTCCAGGTGCCTGCGCGCACCGTGCCGATCTCCTCGTATTCGACGACCATGTAGATCGCGACGGCAACCGAGATCGCGATGTAGACCGTGGCGATGGCGAAGTTGGCCGCGCCGGGGAGGCTCGGGTAGAACTCGTTCGTGCGCAGCGCCTCGAGCGTGTAGATGACGAACGTGACCGGAACCAGCGCGAAAGCGAGCAGGGCGGGGCCGCCCTCGCTGGTCCAGTAGTAGACGAAGAGATAGACGAAGAAAAATATCGCCGTCGCGAAATAGAGCCACTCGACCACGAGGCGCGGCCGGGTGACGGGCGCGGCGGCGTCGGTCATGGGTTATCCGGGAAGGGCGCGTCCGAACCGGGGGACGGCCGCGCGCCCATCCCCCGACGGAGAGATCACCGGGTCGAACCTGCTACTTCGCGATCCTGGCGTCCCACTTCGCGTCCCACACGCCCTTCTCGCGCATGTATTTCGCGAGTCCGGGGTGGATCGGCAGGAGGCTTGCCGCGGACGCGACCCCGAGCCGCTGGAACCCGGGCATGTTCCTGGCGATCTGCGCGAAGCTCGAGTCGGCCTTGGCCAGCTCGCCGACGTTCTTCTCGATCACCATGAGCATCCGGTACACATCGTTCTCGGGCACCTCGAGGCCGACATGAAAGCCGTAATAGAACGGCAGCAGCACCACCTTGTCGGCGTGAACGTTTCTCTTGAATACCTCGGGCTTGAGCTCGAGCACGGCAAAGCCTGCCTTCTTGAGCGCCGCGATTTCCGCGGCGCTGGGATTGACCGCTGCCCAGTCGGCCGCGAGCGAGGCCTCGACGATCCAGGGCGGCACCGCGGCTTCGCCGGTGGTGTACAGCCCGATCCCGTCGATGCGGCCGCTTTCCAGCAGCGATCCGGCGGCGGACAGATCGACCTGGCGGTATTGGTACTTGATGCCGAGCGTCTCGAACGCGCGCTCGATCTGGGCCCGTGTGTCCCACGGCGGGTTCCCGGTGAAGAGGGCTTTGCCGGCGAGATCGCCCCAGCTGCTGTACTTGCCCTTGTCCCGAGAGTGCACGGCAACGCCCATGTCGGTGGTGTACGTCCAGAACGACTGCACCGGCTGGCGCTTCACGCTCGCTTTGAACCCCTTGAAGCGCTTGATGTCGTTCGCCATCTCGTAGAAGGCGATGTCGGAGCCGTAATAGCCCTCGAACTGGCCCGTGGCGTAACCCTTGACCGTCACGATGGCGCCGGGCGTCGGCTGCACGGTGACGCGGTAGCTCGGCATTTCCCGGTTCAGGAGATCGGCGAGCACGACGAGCGCTTTGTGGCCGGCCGATCCGACCGCCGAAGTACCCCACGGAATCTCCTTGACCTGCGACCACGCTGGAGCGATCGAGGCCGCCAGCAGGCCCGCTACGCCCAATGCAAGAGTGCGTCGGAACATGACTCCTCCTTCGGTGAATGGCGGAGGATTCTCACGATCCTCCTAACGACCATTGTATTACAAGGGATTCGCGGTGCGGGGAATCACGAATCACGCCGTACCGGACTGGAAGCCATCCCAAAAACCGCATCAGCCACGGAAACACACGGAACCACACAGAAATTCCCAAGCTGCTACAGGGCCTTCAACAGGCTGGTTTCTCTTCCGCGTGATTCCGTGTGATTCTGTGGCTGTTCTTGAGACCGGGTCTAGAAGGAGGAGCCCGGCTGCTTGAGGAACTCGATCTCCTCCGGGGTCGAGGCGCGGCCGAGGATCACGTTGCGGTGCGGAAACCGGCCGAAGCGCTCGATGATGTCGCGGTGGTGCCCGCTGTAGTCCGCGAAGTTGATGTAATCCTTGCGCCAGGCCGGCGCCACCTCGGTCGACAGCTTCTCGAGCAGGCGCGTGCCGAGCCGCTGCAGCTTGAGATCCTCGGCGTGCTCGAAGGGGAGATAGAAGAACGCGCGCTGGATGGGTATCAATTCCCGGTCCAAGCCCTGCTCGACGCCGGCGGAGGCGAGGCGCTGCGCCGCCGGATCCTGGGCGAAGGCGGCGGCCGTGCCTCGATGGATATGGCGCGAAAACTGGTCCAGCACGACGATCAGGGCGGCCCGGCCGCGCGGGGTCGCGGCCCATCCGCTGTCGAGCTCGCCGCGGGCCGCGCTGCGGTGCAGCTTGCGGAAGCGCCTGCGGATCCCGGCGTCGTGCTTGCCGCCGTCGGAGAACCACATGCGCCGCTTGACCGGGTCGAGCGAGCCGTCCGCGCCGCACGCGCCGAACCAGAAGTCGAGGACCTGTTCAATTTCGTTCAAATTAGCCGCCAAGGCGCCAAGACGCCAAGAGAATTAATTAGGGCTTGCGTTTCAGCAGCGCACCGAGATTTTCAAACGGCCGGTAGGTGGTCTGCGATTCTTTCCCGCCCCGAGCCTGCCTGCCCTCGCGTCCGGCGGAGTCGAGGTAGCGCCGGTGCTCGGCCTCATGGCAGTAGGTGCACAGCAGCTCCCAATTGCTGCCATCGGGCGGATTGTTGTCGTGATTGCCGTCCCGGTGATGGACCTCGAGCAGTTGCAGGCTCGCACGCGTGAACTGCCGCGCGCAGCGCCCGCAGACCCACGGATAAAGCTTGAGGGCCTGCTCCCGGTAACCCTTTTCGCGCTGCTCCCGCGCGCGCCGCGCCTCCGCGACCACGTAGTCCAGCCGGCCGGCATCGGGTACTGATTTTCTCGCGGGCACGATTCCCGGCTCCTTTACGGGGCCCATATTATTCTAAAAAAAAGCCCCGCCACTGCGGCGAGGCTTTCTTGATCAGATTTCTGACTCTCAATTCTTATCTGTGTTTATCTGCGTTTATCTGCGGTTCCGTCATTCTCAGCAGCCGGCGACGCACCGCCCGCTGCCGTCGAACGACATCGTCCTGCCGCTCAACGGGATGTGCGTCGGGATGCCGACTCGCTTCATGAACTGGTCGGTCTTGCTGCCCGGCACCACCTTGCCGCCCTTGGTCGCCACTTCGTTGACGTGGGTCGCAATCACCGAGTTTGGCTTGACCAGTTCGGCAATGACGAAGACCGATTCATCCGGGCCGGTGGTAAATGGAAAGCCCCCGATGTTCATTACCGCGAGATTCGCCTTGTAGTAGCGCCGGACGGTCACGTCCTGCTCGGCCGTGATCCCGGTGTCACCGGACAGATAGGCGACGAGCCCGTTGGAGAACCGCAGGACGTAGCCGACCGGCGGACCGACGTCCGCGTTGAGGCCTTGCGCCCGTAGCAGGTCGCTCAGGGGCTTGTCGAGAAATGCCGGGTCCACGGCGTTGGTGTGAGTGGCGGGGACGGTCGCGACCGTGACACCGCCGACCTTCCCCAGGGCGCCGAAACGCACGAGTTGGACCTGCTTCGGGTCGCCTCCCGCAGCCTTGACCTTTGCGGCGAGGAACGTGTGCATGTCGCTACCGGCGAGGATCCTGGCCTTCTTGCCGGCGGCGATCATCGTGGTCGTCGAGTTGGGCGTCACGTTGACCGAGAAGTCCGGATTGCCGCAAGTGCCCGCATTGGCGGCGGGCTGATGCCCGGGCCCCAGATGGTCCCCGTGAACATGGGAAAGCAGCACGGCATCGATCTTGCCGAGCCGCGGGTCGTTCGGCCCGCGCACCGTGAAACCGGCGTCATACAGGATCCGCGTGCCGTCGGGATCCTCAAAAACCATTGCGCGGTCCCTTGCGCAAAGCTCGCCGTCGTGGCTTCCCAGCGGGGTGATCTTCACGACGCCCGGGCCGGCGGGTTGTTGCATCGCGGTGCCGGCGCAGCCCGCGCCCAGCGCCGCAACTGCCAGTATTACGAATAGCCTGGTCATTGTTGTTTCCTCCTTGTTGGGTCTTGCCCTTGCTGCCGTGGCACTAAGCTACCACACGCACATCCGTGGTGACCGAATTCGCAATAAAGCATTCTTTGTGTGCTTTTTCGTGCAACGCTTCCAAATCTGCTGCTGCAGGCTGCTTCGTCCCGCCGAAGGCGATTTTCGGATGCAGCTCCACGCGCGTGACCGCGAGCTTGCCTTGCGCGTTCTTCTCGAGGTGGCCCACCGCGGCGTCCTCGTAGCTGTCCACGACGAAGCCCTTGTTTGCGGCGAGGGCGAGGAAGGTGAGCATGTGGCAGCTCGAAAGTGCCGCCACCAGCGCCGCCTCCGTGTCCACCCGGTTCGGGTTGCCGAGATAGGCGGTCGTCGCGGAAGCGGGAACATCGTTGCCGTTCAGGCTCCAGACATGGTCGCGGCTGTAGGACTTGTAGGTGAAGTCCTTGCCGGCGCGGGACCAGCGGATGGTGGCTTTGTGCTCTGACATGGAAATCCGTGATTCGTGATTCGTGATTCGTGATTCGAGAAAACGCCGTATCAGTCACGCTTCCTCAGTCACGCCGCACCGGTCACGCCTCATCAGTCACGCTGTCAAAAACCGACGGCCTGCCCGTCCGTGCGACGCTCCGATGCCCCCAGGTAGCCGTCGTCCATCTTGTAGATGAGCTGCGCGCGGCCGAAGTCGGTGCTCCAGCGGTCGGCCTGGACCATCCGGTGCCTGCGGCGCTCGAGCTCCGCGATGACTGCGGGTGAAACGCCTTGCTCGATGTTCACTTCACCGCCGTCGCCGACGCGCCAGCGCGGCGCGTCGGACGCGGCCTGCGGGTTCTGCCGGTAGTCGGCGAGGCGCACCATCACCTGGGCGTGGCCCTGTGCCTGCATCGAGCCGCCCATGACGCCGTAGCTCATCACCGGTCCGCCGTTCCGCGTAACGAAAGCCGGAATGATGGTGTGGAAGGGTCTCTTGCGCGGAGCGACGACGTTCGCGTGGTCCGGGCGCAGCACGAAGCCGTAGCCGCGGTTCTGCAGGCTGATGCCGTCGACGACGATACCCGAGCCGAATCCCATGTAGTTCGACTGGATGTAGGAAACCATCATGCCGGACGCGTCCGCCGTCGTGAGATAGACGGTGCCGCCCCGGCCGGGAGTGCCGTGGTGGGGCGCTTTCGCCTTCTTCATGTCGATCAGACGGCCGCGGCTCCTCAGGTACTCCTTGTCCAGCAGGTCGGCGTTTTTCACGCGCATGGTCGCGGCGTCTGACACGTACTCGTAGGCATCGGCAAAGGCGAGCTTCATCGCTTCTATCTGGAGATGCAGGCTGTCCGCGGAATCGACCGGCAGGCTGCCCAATTCGAACCCCTCGAGCACGCCGAGCGTGATCTGCGCCGCGATGCCCTGCGTATTGGGCGGGATCTCGTGCAAGGTGTAGCCGCGGTAATCGTGGGCGAGCGGCTCGACCCAGTCCACGCCGTGCGCAGCGAGGTCTTCCGCGGTCATGGCGCCCCCGTGGTTCCGCGCGTGGGCGGCCATGCTTTCCGCGAGGTCGCCCTTGTAGAAGGCCTCGCCCTTCGTTTCGGCGATGCGCTTCAGCGTCCTTGCATGGGCCGGCGCGGTGAACTTCTCTCCCGGTTCCGGCGCGCGCCCGCGCGGCAGGAAATGCTCCGCGAAGCCGGGCACGTCCTTGAGGTCCGGGACCTGCCTTGCCCACAGCCGGGCGATGGTCGGCGATACCATGTATCCATCCGCAGCGTAGCGGATCGCCGGCTCGAAGAGATCCGCGAACGGCAGCTTGCCGAAACGCGCCGAGAGCGCCACCCAGGCCGAGACCGCGCCGGGGACGGTGACGGCATCCCAGCCACGCGTAGGCATCGCGGTTTTTCCCCTGAAGCGCTCCGGCGTCCAGCCCCCAGGGGAACGTCCGGAAGCATTCAGGCCGTGCAGCTTCCTGCCGTCCCACAGGATGCAGAATGCGTCGCTGCCGACGCCGTTACTGGTCGGCTCCACCACGGTCAGCGTGATCGCGGCGGCGAGCGCGGCGTCCACCGCGTTGCCTCCCTTGTGCATCATGAGCAGCCCGGCTTGCGCGGCGAGCGGCTGCGAAGTCGCGACGACATTGCGCGCCAGCACCGGCATGCGCTGCGAAGGATAGGGGAACTCCCAACTAAACGGGTTCATTTATGTCAACTGTTCACGTCTTGAATCAGTATTGGAGGAGCCCAAGGATGATCCTTCGGGTTCATTGCGGCTCGATTCCCGCCTCCTTCGCCACCTTCCGCCACTTCGCGATCTCGCTCCGGATGGTCGCCGCGTGCTCGTCCGGGGTGCTGCCGATGGGCTCGGCGCCCTGGTCGACGAGGGATTTCCGGTTTGCGGGGTCGCGAATGGCCGCGACGAGTGCGCCGTTCAGCTTGTCGACGACGGGGCGCGGCATGCCGGCCGGACCGACGAACCCGAACAGACTCTGCACGACAAAGCCGGGCACGCCCGCTTCGACCATGGTGGGCACCCCTTTCGCCGAGGCTGCCCGCCCGGCGCCCGACTGGGCGATCAGCCGCAGCTTGCCGGCGCTCACGTGCGGGACCAGCAGCGGCATGCTGGCGAACTGCAACTGCACGTTCCCCGCCATGAGGTCGATGATGGCCGGACCGGCCCCCTTGTACGGCACGTGCACGAGCTTGATCCGGGCCGACGAATTGAGCAGCTCGCCGGCCAGGTGGCCGATGGTGCCGGGCCCGGAGGTGGAGTAGAAGAGCTCTCCCGGCCGTGACCTGGAGAGCGCGATCAGCTGCTTGACGTTGTGCACGGGCAGCGACGGGTGCACCACCAGCCCGGAAGGCACGTCCACGATGATGCCGAGTCCCGTGAAGTCCTTCTGCGTGTCGTAGGGGATGCGCTTCATCAGGGATGGATTGATCATGAAGCTCGCGGCAACCCAGCCGGTCGTGTAGCCGTCCGGCGCGCTGCGCGCGATGATCTCGCCCCCGATGGTCGCCCCGGCGCCCGGCCGGTAGTCCATGACCACCGGCTGCCCCAGCGACTCGCTCATCTTCGTTTGCAGGAGGCGGAAGAAGATATCGCTGTTGCCGCCGGGCGATGCGGGATTGATCACGCGCACCGGCTTGGCGGGGAAGGCCTGCGCCAGCACGGCGCCGGCTTGCAGCGCGCCGCAAGCCGCCAGCAGGCCCAATGACATCCTTGCTCGCAATCTCATGCTTCCTCCTGGCGGTTTCGACTTCGCGTGGCGGCGGGACCGTGCCCCGGCCCGCCCGGCGATGATACACCATGGTGCAGCCGGCGGTTCCGGGTGGCCGAGGTCGAATCCGGTTAGAATTCATCGACGTTCGACATTGGCCGCACGCGCCCCGGAGCCGGACATGACATCGAGCCGCATGAGCATCATGGGTACGCGCCACGTCGTTTCGGCGGGGCACTATCTCGCCGCGCACGCGGGCTTCGAGGTACTGGAAGCGGGCGGCAACGCGATCGACGCCGGCGTCGCGGCCGGCATCGCGATCGGCGTCCTGCAGACTGACAAGGTGAACTTCGGCGGCGTCGCGCCGCAGATCATCTACACGGCGAAGAACCGCAAGGTGAGCTGCATCGACGGCCTCGGCGTCTGGCCGAAAGCGATCACGCCCGACTACTTCCAGAAGAGGCACGGCGGCAGGATACCGAAGGGGGTGGAGCGCTGCGTGGTACCGGCCGCGCCGGATGCGTGGATCACTGCGCTCGAGCATTTCGGCACCATGGGCTTCGGCGATGTCGCCGCGCATGCGATCCGCTTCGCGCGCGACGGCTTTCCGATGCACCCGATGATGGCGGACTTCATCAGGGAGAACGAGGACACCTACAAGGGCTGGCCGGCGAGCCGCAAGGTGTTCCTGCCGAAGGGGCGTCCGCCCGAAGTCGGCGAGGTGTTCCGCCAGCCCGATCTCGGCCGCACGATGCAGTACATGGCGGACGAGGAGCGCAAGGTCGCGCGCCGCAGGGGCCGGAAGGCCGGGCTCGGCGCGGCGCGCAATGCCTTCTACAAGGGCGACATCGCGCGCGCGGTGACCCGGTTCATCGAGAGCGAGGGCGGCCCGATGCGCTTCCAGGACTTCGCGGACTTCCGCGTGAGGTTCGAGCCCACCGTGCGCGCGCGCTTCGACGATATCGAGCTGCACGCGTGCGGGCCGTGGTCGCAGGGCCCGGTGCTGCCGCTGGCGCTCAACATCCTCAAGGGCTACGACCTGAAGGCGATGGGGCACAACTCGCCGCAGTACATCCACGTCGTCACGGAGGCGCTGAAGCTCGCCTACGCCGACCGCCACCATCATTTCGGCGACCCGCGATTTGTCAAAGTCCCGATCCAGGGGCTCATGTCGGACCGCTATGCCGCCCACCGCCGCTCGCTGATCAGCCTGGAGAAAGCGTGGCCGGAGATGCCGCCTGCCGGGGATCCGGACACGCTCGCCGAACTCGAGCACCGCTGCGTGCCGGCTCCGGAGCCCGACGATGCGCCGGGGCCGGGCGATACCTCGTACCTGTGCGTGATCGATGCCCACGGCAACGCCTTTTCGTGCACGCCCAGCGACGGCTCGGACAAGACGCCGATCGTTCCCGGCGTGGGCATCCTCTGCTCCGGGCGCGGCACGCAGTCCTGGGCCGATCCCGCCCACCCGAGCTCGGTCGCGCCGGGCAAGCGGCCGCGGCTCACGCCCAACCCCGCGATGGCGTTCAGGAACGGGCGCGTCTACATGCCGTTCGGCACGCCGGGCGGCGACGTGCAGTGCCAGGCCATGCTGCAGGTGTTCCTGAACGTGAACGTGTTCGGCATGCCGCCGCAGGCCGCCGTCGAGTCGCCGCGCTTCGCCGGCTACAGCTTCCCCGGCTCGTTCGAGCCGCATCCGTACTATCCCGGCCGGCTGCACCTCGAATCGAGCATCGCGGGGGAAGCGGGCGGCGAGCTCAAGGAGCTCGGCCACGAAGTCCATGAGTGGGACGACATGACCTGGCTTGCCGGGGCGGTGTGCACGATCGTCAACGACCGGAAGAACGGGGTGCTGCACGGCGGCGCCGATCCCCGCCGCCCGGCCTACGTCCTCGGCTGGTAGAAAGTCTCGACGCAAAGCCGCAAAGGCGCAAAGAGAAACAAGAACAACAATTGAACCGCCAAGACGCCAAGGCGCCAAGAAAGACAAGATAATCATCGAACCGCCAAGCACGCCAAGAGAATCTATATACCAGTAGATATGCCGGCGCATATGCATATATCTACATCTGGAGAGTTCAATATGTGGGTATATGAAATTGGTGCTTCCGGCGTGCCGTCTATTGCAAGTTAGTCCTCAGCGCAGATGTGGCGACCTGTCCAACTTGGGATCGTGATCGCGGAGCGCACGTTTCTCGTCAAGCGCCGCGGCAAGCGCGATAAGCGTATTGTCGTGCGTTTCGGCCGTCCTGTTCGTGGTGCGCGTGTGTCACGACACGATCCATGGTGGTGCCCACTCCAAATCGTGGGAGTTGGTTTAGACCGTGTGACACCCATTGCTGGGGAGGACTCGTTGCAGGCTCTGGCATTGGCACTGCGATTCGTCGACCGAGTTCTGCCAGCCAAAGGAAGGCGCCTCGGCGGTACTGTTGAGTGGCTTGGTGAGCGCAAGTGGCCCGTATTTGGCGGCAGCGACATGCTTGAGGCACAAGAAAATGCGATCTCAAATTTGACCACCGCTCTTGCGGAGGCGCTTGTGGCACTTGAGCGGTCTGACATACCACGAAAGCCAAGTGCATTCTTATCGCGACGGCTGAAGCAGATGATCGATCGTCGTGGCTTTGTTCCGCCCAAATGGCGGCTGAGGACTAACTCTAGTTCGAGCGGACGCGCCAAAGCACGTCGCTCAACAGGACGTT
>JBIOVQ010000145.1:0-8710 GCA_044867805.1 Burkholderiales bacterium
CCGTGGTGACCTCCGCGATGTTTCTCACCTGGCCGGTCAGGTTCGCCGCCATCGAGTTCACGTTGTCGGTCAGGTCCTTCCACGTGCCCGCCACGCCCGGCACCTGCGCTTGCCCGCCGAGCTTGCCCTCCGTGCCCACCTCGCGCGCCACCCGCGACACCTCGGAAGCGAAGCCGCCGAGCTGGCTCACCATGGTATTCACGACCTTGCCGATCCGCAGGAACTCGCCGCGCAGCGGCCTGCCGTCGATCTCGAGCAGCAGCGACTGCGAAAGGTCGCCTTTCGCGACCGACTCGATCACGCGCGCGACCTCCGTGGTCGGCCGCACCAGGTCGCCGATCAGCGTGTTTACCGAGTCCACGCTCTCCGCCCACGACCCGGCGGCCGAGGGCAGCTTCACTCTCTGGCTGATCTGGCCTTCCTTGCCGACCTCGTTGCGGATACGCGCAAATTCCCTTGCGATGAGCGCGTTCATTTCGACCACATCGTTGAACGTGGTCGCGATCTCGCCGTCGATGCCCGTGAGATCCATGGGCAGCCGCACGGAGAAATCGCCCTTGCGCAATGCGCGCAATGCCTTCAGGAACTCGCCGCGCTCGAGACCTGCCGAGGTGACCGCGAGATCGTTCATTGACCCCTCCCCATCTGGACAGCTGCCGTAACTATTCCATGGACCGCAGCAACTCACGTCCCGCCGGCGGGGCGGCCGTCACCCTGCTACGACTTCGCCGGAGCGGGAAGCATTTCCCTCAGAACTGCGACGACTCTTTGAAATTCGGTCGACTTGTCGAGAAAATAATCCGCCCCCCCATCGATGCATTTCTTCTTGTTCTCGACGTGCGGGTAGTTGGTGAGCATGATGACCTTGGGAGCCGGGCGGAGCTTCTTGAGGTCGAAGAGCACGTCCGCGCCGCTGCCCTTCGGCATCCTCAAGTCGAGTATCGCGACGTCCGGTTTCAGTTTTACGGCGAGGCTGCGGGCCTCGCTGGCGTCCTCCGCCTGGCCTATGACCTCGATGCCCTGGAGATCGGCCAGAAGGCTGATCAGCCGTTCCCGCACGATAACCGAATCATCTGCGATCAGGACTCTCATTTCATCGCCGGGCGCGCGCTGGCCTGTCTCGATACCCCCACCCGCCAATGATAGGGCCCGGATAATCAAGGAACTATCAATGAAGCATGATTTGAATGTAGCGATGTGACCAGCATCCTGTAGCGATATCGCTACATTGCGCCGCGCGTACGGCCCACGCGCAGGCTTGGCCGCCGAGGGATTCGGCCAGCGTTGTTCCGGGTGTGCCAAGGCCGCCTGTCGCCGTGGCCCACAGGGGCGTTTGAGCGCAACTGGCATAGCCCAAGTGGACTATGATACCGGCTTGCGGCGTAACACAAAGCGTGTAGCATCACGACGACGTTATGTAGCGCACAGGTTCTGCGCATACAGACTGCGGTGGCCAGCCCAATGTTAGGAGCCCAGCCGGCCAAACTAAGTGTAGTCACCCGTCTGTAGGCCAGTAGCCGTCCCGGGGGTATGACCACAGGTCATGCCCCCGTTTCTTTTTGCGGCCCCGATCGACGGGCCACGTCGCCCCTGAGCCGCAGGGCGGTCGCAAGTCACGGTCGCCGATGGGCCGAATGGAGCAGTGCCTTCGTGCGCTGCGTCAATGTCCTGTCGCCGATCCCGTCTAGATTCCCCATCGAAGCCAGGCGCGGCGTGTAACCGCCCGGTGGAGGCCGCGGGCGGCGCCTGCGGTCGCAGCGCCGTGCCGGGTAATCCGTCCTTGATCAAGCTGGAGCCAAGAAAGATGCCGACTTCCGCCCTCGATTATGGATTGAAGATTTTCTCCACCTGCCCGCTCTCGCAGCAGACGGCGCCGGGGACCTACCTGCGGCGCGTGCAGGAAATCGCCCGCTGGAGCGAGAACGCGGGATACGAGGGCATCCTCGTGTTCACCGACAACGCGCAGCTCGACCCGTGGCTGGTCTCCCAGGCCATCGTCGCCGCCACCGAGCGCCTGTGCCCGCTGGTGGCGATCCAGCCGATCTACATGCATCCCTACAGCGTGGCGAAGATGATCACGTCGTTCGCGTGCCTCTACGGCCGCCGGCTCCATCTCAACATGGTGGCGGGCGGATTCAAGAACGACCTGGTCGCGCTGAACGACCAGACGCCCCACGACGACCGCTACGTGCGGCTCGTGGAGTACACCACCATCGTGCAGAGCCTGCTGGGGACGGCGAATCCGGTGAGCTTCGAGGGCCGCTATTACAAAGTGACCAGCCTGAAGCTGACCCCGCCGCTGCCAGCCGGGCTCGCTCCGGACATACTCGTCTCGGGATCATCGGGCGCCGGCATGGACGCCGCGCGGCAACTGCAGGCGACCGCCGTCGAGTACCCGAAGCCGCCGGCTGACTACGCCGCGGAGCCGCCTGCGAACATCGACTCGCGCGGCATCCGCATCGGCATCATCGCCCGCTCCGGGGAGGATGAGGCCTGGTCCGTCGCCCGCGCCAGGTATCCGGAGGACCGCAAGGGCCAGTTGACCCATCAGCTCGCCATGAAGGTCTCGGATTCGTCGTGGCACCAGCAGCTTTCGCAGCTCGCGCAAGCCGCCCCGGGGGCGGAAAACCCGTACTGGCTGGTGCCGTTCCAGAACTACAAGGCCGTCTGTCCTTTCCTGGTGGGCAGCTACGACCGCGTGGCCGACGAGCTCGCGCGCTACGTCGATATCGGCTACCGCACGTTCATCCTGGAAGTGCCGGCGAGCGAGGAAGAGATCAGTCACACCGGCGTCGTGTTCGACCGCGCCGTTTCCCGGTGTACCGCGTGATGACGACGCTTCTCCAGCATGGGTTGACCGCGCAGGCGCAGGCGCGTCCCGAAGCGACCGCGCTGGTGTTCAAGGACGCCCGCATGACCTACGGGGCGCTCGAGCAGGCGAGCAACCGGCTGGCTCGACTGCTGACGGGTGCGGGGTGCCGGCGCGGAGACCGCGTGGGCCTGCTGATGCCGAAGAGCCCAATGGCGATCGCGGCCATCCTCGGGACGCTCAAGGCCGACGCGATCTACGTGCCGATGGACCCCGCCAGCCCGGCCGTCCGGCAGGCGCGGGTGCTCGAGATCGCCGACTGCCGCGTGATCCTGGCCGCCGGCGCCGTAGGCCCCATGCTGCGCGAGGCGCTGGCGACGGCGAGGCTGCAGCAGCGGCCCCTGATCGGATGGCTCAACGAGGCGATTGCGCCCGCAACCGATCCGGCCCCGGATTTCACGCTGCGCGATCTCGCGGCGGTCGCGGCGACGCTGCCGGCAAGTGCCAATACCGGCCGCGAGCTGTCGCACATCCTGTTCACATCGGGGTCGACGGGAGCCCCCAAGGGCGTGATGCTCACCCATGCGAACATCGTGCACTTCATCGAGTGGGCGCGAAAATACTTCGGCATCTCGCGCAGCGACCGCGTCTCCCAGCACCCGCCGCTGCGCTTCGACATATCCAATTTCGATATTTTCGGCGCCTTGTGGGCGGGCGCGGAGCTGCACATCGTGCCCCCGGAGCTCAATCTCCTGCCGCACAAGCTCGCCGGCTTCATACGGGAAAGCCGCCTCACGCAGTGGTTCTCGGTGCCCTCGGTCCTCAACCTGATGGCGAACTTCGAGGTCGTGCAGCAGGACGATTTTCCCGCGCTGCGCCGGGTGTTGTTCGCCGGCGAGCCACTGCCCACCCCCACGCTGATCCACTGGATGCGCCGGCTTCCGCACGCGCAGTTCACCAATCTCTATGGACCCACGGAGACGAGCATCTCGAGCAGCTACTACACGCTGCCGCGCTGCCCGTCCGACCCGCGCGCGCCCATTCCCATCGGCACCGCCTGCGACGGAGAGGAGCTGCTGCTCCTCGACGACGAACTGCGGCCCGTCCCCGCCGGCGAGATCGGCAACCTCTACATCCGCGGCGCGGGCCTGAGCCCGGGCTACTGGCGCGACCTGGAGAAGACGCGCGGCGTGTTCATCCCGTGCCCCGGCGGCGCGGGTCCCCTCGACCGCATCTACAAGACCGGCGACCTCGCGCGGCGCGACGCCAGCGGCCTTTTCTACTTCCTGGGCCGCGCCGACACGCAGATCAAGCACCGCGGCTACCGCATCGAGCTGGGCGAGATCGAGTCGGCGCTGCAGACGCTGCCGCAATTGCGCGAGAGCGCGATAGCGGCGATTCAATCGGAGGGCTTCGAAGGATGGCAGATCTGCTGCGCCTATGTTCCGGCCGCCGGCGACGGCGTCTCCCTGGAGGGGCTGCGCAAGGCCCTGGCGGAGCTGCTGCCCGCCTACATGCTGCCGATGCGCTGGATGCGTTACGACGACGCCCTGCCGAAGAACGAGAGTGGAAAGATCGACCGCCCGCGACTGCGTGAAGGCTTCCTCCACGCCGGGTCTCCCGGGATGCCGGAGGCGCCGCGCCCGGCCACGGTGCGCGACGCGACCGAAACGATGCTGGGGCAGCAGGCTTAAGGACGAACCCGAACGATGACCGATGCAAATGCCATAGTCGAGCGCCTCGACGCCCTGTTCGCCGAGTGCTTCCACGTCGAGGTCCCGTCGCCGGACACCGACCTGCTGGAGACCGGCGTGCTGGACTCATTGCAGTTCGTGGAGCTGCTGCTGCAGCTCGAGCGGCGCTTCGGATTTCGAGTCAAGGTCGAAGACATCAACCTCGATGATCTGCGTACGCTCGCGCGGATCGCTCGACTCGTAGCCGCGGGCGGCGCGGCAACCGCAACGTCCGCCGCGAGCGCGATTTCTTCTTGATCCGCTTGGGGCGGGGCTCGGTCGGCGCTCGAATGAGCGAGCTCCACGGCCTGCGGGCCGCGCCGCGATCGTCCGCAGGGCCGGGCAATCCCGGACGGCGAAGGGCGGAATCTGCAATGGCGGCGATCCGCGTCATGACCGAGGACGATGTCCCCGCCGTTGCCGCGCTCTTCCGGCGCGTGTATCCGGAGCAGCGCTGGACTTCGCAGGCCGCGTGCGAGTCCCACTTCCGGGAGATGCTCTTCCACAACCCGTGGTTCGACCCCGAGTTGCCATCCTGGGTCGCCGAGGAGGAGGAGGGTCGCATCTCCGGCGTCTACGGAGTGATGCCGCGACCGATGCTCCTGCGCGGGCGTCCGATCCGCGTGGCCGTGGGCTGCCAGTTCATGGTGGACCCCGACAAGCGCGACGGCCTCACAGCGCTGCAGCTGGCGAAAGCGTGTATCTCGGGACCGCAGGATCTCACGCTCGCTGACGGGGCCCACGACCTGTCGCGGCGCCTCTGGACCGGGCTCGGTGGGACGGCATCGCTGCTCTACAGCCTTCACTGGACCCGCCCGCTCCGCCCCGCCCGCTACCTGCTGTCGCTTCTGGGGAAACGTTCCGCATTTCGTTTTCCCCTGGCCCTCGCGGCACGCCCGCTGGGCGCCCTGGTCGATGCCCTGGCGGCGAGGCTGCGCCCGAACCGGTTCTATCGGGAAGAAGGCGAGCTCACGGAAGACGCGCTGGACCCGGCCACCATGCTGGCGCATCTACCCGAGGTCTGCGACGGCAGCGCGCTGCGGCCGGTGTACGACATGCGCTCTCTCGCCTGGCTGCTCGAGCAGACGGCCCGCAAGACGCGACATGGAAAGCTGCGCGCGCGCGCCGTGCGCGACGGCGGGCGGCGGCTGATCGGATGGTACCTCTACTACGTGACGAGGGGCGGCGTAAGTGAAGTGGTCCAGCTTGCAGCGCGGAATGGCTCGTTCGATGACGTGTTGCGGCGGCTCCTGGCCGACGCGTGGCGACACGGCGCGGCGGCGGTGCGGGGGCGCCTCGATCCGCGCCACGCTCAGGAACTTACGAACCGGCTTTGCTGGTTGAGAACGGATGACACCTGGGCCCTGGTCCATTCCCGCCATGCCGATATCATGGGAGCGATCCAGCGAGGGGAGGCTTTTCTCAGTCGCCTGGAGGGCGAATGGTGGCTGCGGTGGACGGACGCGTAGCGCGCGCATGGGCAGGCACGGAACCCGCGTGAGCCATCGGTAGCCTTGAAGGGCCGCAAATCAGGGATTGGACACCGTGACGATGACCGGCGCCGACGTGGTCAGGTTGCCCGCCGTGTCGCGCGCCACCGCCGTCAGGGTGTAGGTCCCGTTCGGGACCGTTGTCGTGTCGGCGGGCATTCTGTAGGGAGGGACGGTATCCTCATCGCCGAGGTTGCCGCCGTTGACCTTGAACTGGACGCCCGCCACCGCGACATCGTCCGCAGCGCTCGCCGTCACGGTGAGCATGCCGGAGACCGTGGCCCCGGAAGCGGGAGACGTGATGCTCACCGTCGGCGGGGTAGTGTCGCTCTGGTTGGACACGGTGATGGTGACCGGCGCCGAAGTCGTCAGGTTACCCGTGGTGTCGCGCGCCACCGCCGTCAGGGTGTAGGTCCCGTTCGGGACCGTTGTCGTGTCGGCGGGCATTCTGTAGGGAGGGACGGTATCCTCATAGCCGAGGTTGCCGCCGTTGACCTTGAACTGGACGCCCGCCACCGCGGCATCGTCCGCAGCGCTCGCCGTCACGGTGAGCATGCCGGAGACCGTGGCCCCGGAAGCGGGAGACGTGATGCTCACCGTCGGCGGGGTGATATCGGTCGGACCGACGGTGACGCCGCCGTTCGCCGCGATCGCGACGGTCCTGCTGTCCACCGGCACGGTCCAGACGCCGTTCGTCTTGTCGGGGACCGGCGGCGTGTCGTCGCACGCCACGTTCACGCGCATCAGCGCGATGAATTCCGCTGCCGTCGAGGGCTGCGTGCTGGCGAACGTGCCGTGCGATTGTTGCGGGCCGGTGGTCGGCGCATCGGGCGGCCACGCGCTCGATTGCGTGAATTGCACCCCCGGCGCAGCGAGCATGTCGACGCACAGCGACTGCGTGCCCCGGGTGATCCGGACACGGCTGCTGCCCGAGATCACGTCGAAGGGATTGAGCGCGTGAATATTCCATTCCCACGTGCGCGCCGTGCTGGAGGCGAGATTGTCGTACACCAGGATCACGCCCGGACGCAGGTACACCAGCGAGCGCACGGCCTTGGTGAGCGCACCGTTGTAGGCGTCGGTCGCGTCCCCCGTGACGATGTCGTAATCGGCGGTGCTCTGCTGCTGAGTGATCGAGCCGTAACGGACGGTGGTGTACTGTTGCGGCCCGACGTGCTCGTAGGCATGCTGCCCTTGGCCGCCATCGAAGGTGATGGCGTTCTTGGACTTGGTGCGCTTGACCCAGAATTGCCAGTGATCGGAGTTGTAGGGAGCGCCGTGCTCGGCAAAGTAGCCTGATTCGATCGCCAGCCGCTCGCCGCCCGCGTTGACGACGAAGGCGTTCTGGTCGGCGGACTGGTGGTTGGCCGCGCCGAACGGCCGCGGGCTCGATTTGAAATAGACCGAGGTGCGGCCGAGGTCGGCCAGGTCGCTGTGCATCGCCAGCCAGCCGACCGACGGCAGAAAGAGCGAGTTGGCCGTTCCGGAAGGAAAGGCGGTCGAGGCGCACGTATTCGGCGGCGACATCAGGTACTCGAACTTGGTGGAATCCTCACGCACCAGGCCCGCGGCGTACCAGCAGCCCAGCGCGCTGGGCGCAAAGTACGTGTAGCCCTTGCCGTAGCGCGAGCGCTCCTCGAAGAGCACCCTCTCGGCGAATCCGTCACCGAACAGGCCGATCGGAGTACCGGGATCCGCGCTGCGCGCATCGTGAGCGGCAACGTCCGCGGGGAAGGTCGGCGGCATGTAGTAGGCAAGGAACCTCCCATAGTTCCGCACCCACGCCTTTTGCGCGAGATCGATGCAGGTCTGCGGACTGCCGCACGTCGCCCAGCGCAGCGCGTACCATACGCCCAGCACCACGCCGGTGTTCCACAGGCTGTAGGGCGTGCCGTTGGAATAGCCCCCCTCCTCGCCGCTATACGGGCTGATCACGTTGAGGGCGAACGGCAGCAGGTCCCGCACCCAGGTGCTCGCCACCGGGAGGTCGCCAACAAGCAGCGTCGACATCATCCCTATCGCTACGGCCGCCAGGACGCGATGGGAGTCCCGCGGCATCTGCCACAGGGGCGGATTCGCGAGCATGCCGGGGGGCGGATTGAATGTGGGCCAATGGAGGGGGCCGATGATCCAGTTGTAGAGATCGCCGATGCGGGTGTCCAGCATCGACAGCACCTGGTTCCGCTCCGCGGCGCTCAGATCCGCTCCCAGCCAGTCGTGGCCGAGGGCGGCGACCCACGCGACGAGCAAGGATTCCTCGTCGTCGAGCGCGGTCGGGCCGCGCGCGTCCCAGGAAGTCAGCCTCAGCAGACGGGTCTTCGCGTGGTCGCGGTAGGTGGTCGACCCGTTGTAGACGTACAAGGTCAGCGCCTTCAACGCTTTCCTGCCGTAGACCGACCCGCTGCCCGTCTGCTCGCCGCCGGCGGGGGGGCCGAGATCGTTGAAGTCAAGGATGACATCGCTTTCCAGTTGCTGGATGGCGCTCGCGCGCTGGCCCGCCATCGCCTGCAGGGTCGCCGTATCCGGCAGGCCGCGCGGATGCGGCTTCGCTAGGAGCTGGTCGATGAGGCTCGCCATGTCGGGCACGACGAACGGCACCGCATTGGGGCTGACGGTGAACCGGCGCGGCTGGCTCGTCTCGCCGGCGCTCGTCACGGTCCAGCTGTAGTTCCCGGCGG
>JBIOVQ010000146.1:0-3802 GCA_044867805.1 Burkholderiales bacterium
TTTCGTCGCCGCCTACGGCATCAACTGGGTGGGGACGCGGCTGGTGACCGACCTGCGCAACGCCATGTTCGCCAAGCTCCTGGCGCTGCCCGCCGCGTTCTACGAGCAGCGGCCGTCCGGCACGCTCATCTCCAAGCTCACCTACGACGTGACCCAGGTGACGGTCGCGGCCACCAGCGCGCTGACCATCGTGTTCCGGGACATGCTCGTGATCCTGGGGCTGCTCGCGTACCTGCTCTGGCTCGACTGGAAATTCACGCTGTTCGCGCTGGCTACGGTGCCGATCGTGGTCGGGGTCGTGCAGCTCCTGAGCATCCGCCTGCGCAAGTCGAGCCGCGAAGTCCAGGACGCGATGGGGCGCATCACGCAGGTCATCGAGGAGGCGATCGACGGGCACAAGGTGGTGAAGCTCTTCGGCGGACAGGACTACGAGAGCCGCCGCTTCGACCAGGAGGCGAACCACGTGCGGCGGCACATGATGAGGCAGGCCGCGGCCGTCGCGGCGAGCGCGCCCATCGTGCAGCTCGTCGCGGCGGTCGCGCTCGCCGTCGTCATCTGGTTCGCGATGGGGCAATCGAGCGCCGCGCAGCTTTCGGTCGGGGATTTTGCGGCGTTCATGACCGGGATGCTGCTGCTGATGGCGCCGCTGAAGCGCGTCACCGACATCAACGAGTACCTGCAGAAGGGGCTCACCGCCGCCGACAGCGTCTTCAGGCTGATCGACGAGGACGTGGAGCCCGATCGCGGCACGCGCACGCTGGGCCGCGCCCGGGGCGACATCCGCTTCGAGAACGTGTCCTTCACCTACGGCGATCCCGGGCAGCCGGCGCTCGAGGCCATCGACCTCGCGATCGCGCCCGGGCAGACGGTCGCGCTGGTCGGGCCGTCGGGCGCGGGCAAGACGACGCTCGCCAACCTGGTTCCGCGCTTCTATCACCCGACCCGGGGGCGCGTGCTGCTCGACGGGCAGGACCTCGAAAGCGTCACGCTGAAGAGCCTGCGCGCCAATATCGCCCTGGTCTCGCAGGACGTGGTGCTGTTCAACGATACGGTCGCGGCCAACATCGCCTACGGCGCGATGAACGGGATGACGGACCGGGACATCACGGCCGCGGCCGAGGCGGCGCACGCGATGGAATTCATCCGCGCCATGCCGCAGGGCCTCGCCACGCTGATCGGCGAGAACGGGGTCAAGCTCTCCGGCGGGCAGCGCCAGCGGCTGGCGATCGCGCGCGCGCTGCTCAAGAACGCGCCGGTGCTGGTGCTCGACGAGGCGACTTCCGCGCTCGATACCGAGTCGGAGCGCCACGTGCAAGCGGCGCTGGAGGCGCTGATGCGGGGGCGCACGACCATCGTCATCGCGCACCGGCTGTCGACCGTCGAGAATGCCGACCGCATCGTGGTGCTCGACCGCGGCCGCATCGCCGAGACCGGCACTCACCGCGAGCTGTTGGAGCGCGGGGGGATCTACGACAAGCTCTACCGCATCCAGTTTGCACCCAGTTGACCGGGCGCAAACTGGATGCGGAGTAGGCAGTGGACAGTTTGCAGTTGGCAGTTACTGCACACTGTAAACTGCACACTGCACACTGACTTATGCCGGGAGCGAGTTGGCAGTGGACAGTTTGCAGTTGGCAGTTACTGCACACTGTAAACTGCACACTGCACACTAAGCGATAGCGAATGCCGCATCTGTCCGTCGTCACCCCGGTTTACCGCGCGGAGGACTGCCTCGAGGAGCTCCATCGCAGGCTCGTCGCCGTTCTGTCGGGCATCACGCAGGACTTCGAGATCATCATGGTCGAGGACTGCGGGGGCGACCGCTCGTGGGAGATCATCCGCGAGCTTGCCCGCAAGGACCCGCGCGTGAGGGGCATCCAGTTCAGCCGGAACTTCGGGCAGCACTACGGCATCACCGCGGGCCTCGACAACTGCGACGGCGACTGGGTCGTCGTGATGGATTGCGACCTGCAGGACCGCCCGGAAGACATTCCGCTCCTCTACGCCAAGGCGCGGGAGGGCTACGACGTGGTGCACGCGCAGCGGGACAGGCGCCGCGACGCGCTGGTGAAGCGCTGGGGGTCCAACCTGTATTTCAAGCTGCTCGAATACTTCGCGGAAGTCGCGTACGAAACCCCCGGTAACTTCCGCATCCTGTCCCGCAAGGTGGTCGAGAACTTCCGCCGGCTGCGGGAGCAGCTGCGCTACTCGACGGGGCTGCTGCACTGGATGGGGTTTCCGACGGCCTACGTCGAAGTCCAGCAAGCCAGGCGCTTTGCGGGCGAGACGAGCTACACCCTGGGGAAGCTGTGGAAGCTCGCCTTCGATATCGTGATCGCGTTTTCGGACAAGCCCCTGAGGCTGTCCGTGCGCCTGGGATTCGCCATCGCGTTCGTCGCGTTCTGCTACGGGCTGTATATCCTCGTGCACGCGCTGCTCTATGGATCGCCGATTACCGGCTGGAGCAGCCTCATCGTATCGATCTACTTCATCGGCGGCATCATCATCGCCATCCTCGGCGTCATCGGCATCTACCTTGGAAAGACATTCGAGGAAACGAAGAAGAGGCCGCTCTACATCGTCATGCACACGACTTTCGACGGCTCACGACGCAATGACTGAACGCGCCCGTTGGCGCACCCCCGTCCGCCACCACCCGGTGATCAAATGAGCTACGTCTATCTCGCCAGCTGCATCCTGCTCATGGTCTATTGCCAGCTCGTCATCAAGTGGCAGGTGATGGCAGCGGGGGACTTTCCGGGCGACCCGGCCGACAAGGTGCGGTTCCTGGCGCGCCTGCTCCTGAATCCGTGGATCCTGTCGGCGCTGGCGGCGGCGTTTCTAGCGGCGCTGTCGTGGATGGCGGCGCTGACCCGGCTCGATTTGTCCCACGCCTATCCCGTCATGAGCCTCTCGTTCGTGCTCGTGGTCCTCGCCTCTGCCTGGCTGCTGCAGGAGCCGCTCACCGCACTCAAGATCGCCGGGGTTGCGCTGATCTGCCTCGGCGTCGCGGTCGGGAGCCAGGGTTGAGCGCGCGCGCGGCGGAGCTGCGCGCGAGGGCCGCGGCATGAGGTGCGTGCTCCTGGGCGGCGCCGGCTTCATGGGCTCGCACCTCGCCGAGCGGCTGCTCGCTGCGGGCCATACCGTGCGCGTCTTCGACCAGCTCGACCGCGACCCTGCGGGAGCGGCGTACAGCCGGGGCGACATCGAGTGGATGCGCGGGGATTTTCGCAATCCGGCGGACGTCGGGGCCGCGATAGCGGGCTGCCCGGCGGTCTTTCACCTGGTATCGACGACGCTGCCGCAGTCCTCGAACGCAAATCCCGCGGGCGACGTCGCGGACAACATCATCGGCACCCTGCACCTGCTGGAAGCCTGCCGGCGCGAGGGCGGCCACAAGATCGTCTTCGCTTCCTCGGGAGGCACGGTCTATGGCGTGCCGCGCGCCGTGCCCATCACCGAGGAGCACCCGACGCATCCGATCACGTCCTACGGCATAGGAAAGCTCACGATCGAGAAGTATCTGGAGCTCTACCGCGTGCTGCACGGCGTTGACTATTGCGTGCTGCGCATCTCGAACCCCTTCGGCGAGCGCCAGCGCGTGGCATCGGGGCAGGGCGCGGTGACCACGTTTCTCCATCGCGCGCATCACGGCGAGCCGATCGAGATCTGGGGCGACGGCAGCGTCGTGCGGGATTACCTTTACGTCGGCGATATCGCGGAGGCGCTGGAACGGGCGCTGGATCACCGCGGCGAGCGGCGAGTCATCAACATCGGCAGCGGCGTCGGCCGCGATCTCAAC
>JBIOVQ010000147.1:0-6491 GCA_044867805.1 Burkholderiales bacterium
CCCTCGCCCGCGTCCGCCCGCCCGGCCAGAAGCAGTCCGCGGGGATCCGTAATGGGCGGCGCGTCGCGCGCAACGCGCGCCAGTTCCTCCGCCACGCCGCTGCGCAGGCTGTCCTCCTCGCCGGCCGCCATGCGCTCCAGCGATGCGCGCAGATCCTTGCCGATGCACGGCAGCACTCCACGAGCATGCGCGACGTGATACGCCATCTCCGGGCCGCGTCCGTCGGCAGGAACCGGAAACAGGGCGGCGCCGCGGTCCAGCACCGCGCCGAATTGGCCGAGGCAATCCTCCATCGATCCGGAATAGTCGCCGTAGGAGCCGTCCAGGACCAGCGTAGCGGCAGGTGGAGGCGCGTCGAACGCGTAGATCGGTGATTCGACGCCGTAGTCGCCGGTATAGAGCAGCCCATCGCCGACGTCGAGGTGCAGCCAGACGCCGCCCGGCGCATGGCCGTTGCGGCCGGTGCGCGCCGTGACGCCGCAGACTTCCGCCGTTCCGTTGAGCGGCAGCGCGGTTCCGTCGCTGCCGAGCCTCGCGAGCACGCTCCGGGTTGCGTGGAGAGGAGGACTCCCGACCTGTCGAGCGAGCTTGAGAGCGCCTGCATGATCGCGATGGCCGTGCGACAGCATCAGGGCGTCCACTCGTCCAACCTTGCTCACATCCGGCCATTGGTCGGGCGCCGGGCCGTAGCCGAGATCGAGCATCAACCGCGCGCGCCCGGTATCGACCAGGAAGCAGGCGGGGCCCTTGCCTCCGACGCCGGAGATCGCGGTCAGCTTCGCCATGGCGATCTCGGAACGCGTGATTCGTGATTTGTGATTCGTGATTCGATGGGCGAGCAGCCCATGCTTCTATCGACTCACGACCCGCGAATCACGATTCACGGACCTTAGTCGCCGGCCGGGAACATCCGGAATTCCACCACGGACTTCATGTCCGAAAGCGCCTCGGCCAGCCGCTTGACGTCCTCGGCACGGCTGGTGCGGAGCACCATCAGGTATTCGATGAAGGAGGCGTTGGCGTTGTAGCGATAGCTGAGATTGGCGATGGTGAAGCCCTGCTCGGCGATGAAGCGGCGGAAGGCGTCCTCGGACATGGCGGCCGCGCGCGTGAAGCGCACCTCGAGATGGCGGTAGTACTGTCCCGGCACATTGCTCTCGATCCAGCGAAACAACGACAGGGTGAGCAGGGTGAGCACCGTCGTCACCGCCATCGGGAAATAAAAGCCGATCCCCGCGAGGATGCCGATGGCCGCCGTGATCCAGATCGAGGCGGCCGTGGTCAGTCCCCGCACGGTGAGGCCTTCCTTGAAGATCACGCCCGCGCCGAGGAAGCCGATGCCGGTCATGATGCCCTGCGCCATGCGCGTCGGATCGAGAGCAACGCGCCCCGAGAACGTCTCCGGGTACCAGTGCGCCTGGTAGACCGTGACCAGCATCAGCGCGCTCGACGCGACGCACACCAGCGTGTGGGTGCGGAATCCGGCGGGCCGCCCGTGGTAGCTGCGCTCGAAGCCGATCAAGCCGCCGGCGCCGAGCGCGACCAGCAGGTGCTCCAGTATTTCGGCGTATTCCGATTGCATGAGCGGCAGTTTAGCAAAACGGCAGCCGCCAGCCATCAGCCGTCAGCCTTCAGCTAGCCGTCAGTCGTCAGCCGTCAGCCGTCTGTTGAAAAAAGGCCTGCCCGGAGACAGCGCCGGGCAGTTCCGGCGCAACCTCGAGCGGGAATCGAATCACGAATCACAAATCACAAATCACGCCGCTCTGACCTCTGAGGGCTGAGGACTGAAGGCTGACGACTGGCATCTGCGTCAGCCTTTGACGCAGATGACCTGCTTCAGCGTATGCACGACCTCGACGAGGTCGGTCTGATTGGCCATCACCTCGTCGATCGGCTTGTAGGCGCCGGGAATCTCGTCGATCACTCCGCTGTCCTTGCGGCACACGACGCCCGCGGTCTGTTCGGCCAGGTCCTGCCGCGTGAATTTTTTCTGCGCCTGCGTGCGGCTCATGCGCCGCCCCGCCCCGTGCGCGCACGACTGGAAGCTTTCCTCCGAGCCCTTGCCGCGGACGATATAGGAGCGCGCGCCCATGCTGCCCGGGATGATGCCGAGGTCGCCGCGGCGCGCGCGGATCGCGCCCTTGCGGGTCACCCAGACATCGGCGCCGTAGTGGTGCTCGCGCTCGACGTAGTTGTGGTGGCAGTTCACCGCCTCATCGGTGACCTCGAATGCGGGCAGGTGCCGGCGCATCGCCGCCAGCACGAGCTCCATCATCGCGTCGCGGTTGGCGGCGGCATAGCCCTGCGCCCAGCCGACCGCCTCGACGTAGTCGTCGAAGTGCTCCGCGCCCTCCTGGAAATAGGCGAGATCGCGGTCCGGCAGGCGCAGTTGCTGCCGCTCGGCATCGCGCCTGGCCAGCTCGATGAAGTAGGTGCCGATGGCGTTGCCGATGCCCCGGCTGCCGGAGTGCAGCATCGCCCACACGCGATTCGCCTCGTCGAGGCACACTTCGATGAAATGGTTGCCGCCGCCGAGCGAGCCCATCTGGCACACCCAGTTCTGGGTGCGCGGGAAGCGCTTCTCGAGCTGGGGATGATCGTGCAGGATTTTACGCAGGCTGCGCTCGTGGGGTTTCGCCGCCGCGGTGAGCGCGCGCGCTTCCTTGTGCTGCTCCCGCCCCACCGGCACGTCGCGCGATATCTGTTCGAAGACACGCTTCAGCCGCGGCTCGTCGAGGCCGTCAGCGGTGAGCGAGGTGCGCGCCGCCATCATCCCGCACCCGATATCGACTCCCACCGCCGCGGGTATGATCGCCCGGCGCGTGGCGATCACCGAGCCGACCGTGGCGCCGATGCCGGTGTGCACGTCGGGCATCGCCGCGACGTGGTGGTGGATGATCGGCAGCTGCGACAGGTTGACGAGCTGCTGGCGCGCGCTCGCTTCCACGTCGTCGGTGTAAACCTTGACCGGGACGCGGCCCTCTTCGAGAACTTGTCGGATGGGCATCCTGAAAAGCGTGATTTGTGATTTGTGATTCGACTCCCACCACCCCCGCAGCTTCGCTGCGACCCCTCCTCCGGCAGGAGGGGAATTAAAGAGTAATCTCCTCCTTTTCAAGGAGGGGTGGCGTGAAGCGCCGGGGTGGTTGGATCAGACTGATTTGGGCCGATTCACGAATCACGATTCACGAATCACGGTACTGGTGAAAGTGGTCAGGGTGGTGAGATTCGAACTCACGACCTCGTGCGCCCAAGGCACGCGCGCTACCCAGCTGCGCCACACCCTGAATGAATCCGGGGTGGGTCCCGTCCCCGGATTCATGAATTGTACAGCCATCGAGCAACGCCCAGGGGGAAACTCTTGCCCACAGCAGATCCACCCGATCGACTGGCCGGGATTCGAGGCCGACGGCGGATGGAGGTCGCTAATATCCGTTCTAATGTACAGATTTCGTCGGGTGCCGTGCTTCCCGACGAAATCTTGGTAGGCGGCCGGGGACTCGAACCCCGAACCAACGGATTAAGAGTCCGCTGCTCTACCAGTTGAGCTAGCCACCCGCCGGACCGACCCCGCTTAAACGCGCCGCGCGCATTCCCGGATGACGCGGCCGGGACAGGGGCGCCTATTCTCCTGCGCTGCCCGCTCGAGCGTCAACTGTGCCCGCCAGCGGGCGAAGCGGCTGTGCATCGAGCGCCGCGACAGCATCGGATACAATGCGCGCTTTGCGATTTCGTTCCAGATGACGCAGTCCACTTGGCGGACCCCGCTCGCGGTGCTGATCTGCGGCGGCATCATCCTGACGCTCTCCCTCGGCACGCGGCACACCTTCGGGTTGTATCTCCAGCCGATGACGCTGGACCTCGACTGGAGCCGGCAGACCTTCGCCATCGCCATCGCGGTCCAGAACCTGGTCTACGGCTTCGCGACCCCCTTGTTCGGCATGATTGCGGACCGGTGGGGCACGGCGCGTGTGCTGGTCGGCGGCACGCTGCTCTACGCCCTGGGCGTTGCGCTCATGTCGTACTCCACGACCGGGCCGGAATTCATGCTCAGTGCCGGCTTCCTCGTGGGCATGGGCCTTTCGTGCACCGGCTTTTCCCCCGTATTCGGCGTAGTTGCGCGCGCCTTCCCGCCGGAAAAGCGCACCATGGCGCTCGGCATCGCCAGCTCCGCGGGCTCGTTCGGGCAGTTCCTGCTGGTGCCCTACGGCCAGGTGCTGATCAGCAATATCGGGTGGCACACCGCGTTGCTGATCTGCGCGGCAACGGTAATGCTGATACTGCCGCTCTCGACCGCGCTGGTGGAGGACAAGAAGACTCTCGCGCAGGTCGGTGGAAAGCAATCCGTCCCCGAAGCGCTGCGCGAGGCGCTCGGCCACGGCGGTTTCCTGCTGCTGTGCTCGGGCTATTTCGTGTGCGGCTTCCAGATCGTGTTCATCTCGGTGCACTTCCCGGCCTACATGATCGACCAGCGCATGACGCCCGAGACGGGCATGACGGCGCTCGCCTTGATCGGGCTCTTCAATATTTTTGGTACCTATCTCTGGGGATGGCTGGGGCAGCACTACACCAAGAAGTACGTCCTCTCGGTTCTCTATTTCACCCGGGCGGCGGTGATCACCCTCTTCATCGCATTGCCCGTCACGCCGCTCAGCGTGTACGTGTTCGCCGCCACCATCGGCTTCCTGTGGCTGGGTACCGTGCCGGTGACCAGCGGCCTCATCGCCCACATCTTCGGCGTCAAGTACGTCTCCACGCTGACGGGCATCGCCTTCCTGTTCCACCAGGTCGGAAGCTTCCTTGGCGTGTGGATCGGCGGCTACCTGTTCGACGCCACCGGCTCGTACCAGCTGATGTGGATACTCACTATCGCGCTCGGCGTGATGGCCGGCCTGATCAACCTGCCGATCAACGACCGGCCTATCGCGCGGCCGGTGGCCGCGCCCGCCTGATCGCGGGAACGGCGTGATTGGTGATTAGTGATTTGTGATTGGTGGTTGACGACGCGCGCGACAGCGCAGCGTGATCTTTACCCCATTCACTATTCACCATTCACTATTCACGCTTCAGTCTCTTTGGCCGCTTCGCCCAGCAGCCACTCGCGGAACGCCTTGACCGCCGGACGCCCAACCGCCGGCTCGGCACACACGAGGTAGTAGGCGGACGGCAGCGGCACCCGCAGCGCAAACGGCGTGACCAGCCGCGCCGCATTGAGATCGGCCTCGGCGAGCACCGGCATCGTCGCCACCACGCCATGGCCCTCGGCCGCGGCCTCGAAGGCGAGCACGGCGTGGCTGAAATGCGATCCGCGGTTCACCTCGAGGTCCTCCAGGCCGGCGGCCTTCCGCCATACCTCCCAGAACGACACCCCGTCGTAGAGGTCGCCCGTGTCGTCGTGGAGCAGCAGGTGATGCTGCAGGTCGGTCGGGCGCTGCAGCGGATGCTCCGGGTCGGTCAGCAAGCGGGGGCTGCAGATCGGCGTGACGGTGAGGCCAAACAGCTTGTCCACCCGGTAGCCCGGGTAGTCGCCCCGCCCATACAGGATCGCGACGTCCGAATCGATCAGCCAGGCCTCGATCGTGGCGCGCTCGGCGGCCGCGCCCCGCCGGCCTCCTTCAGCGACCTGGCGCAGGCGGGCGGAAACGCGGGCGTCGATCTCGGGGTGCGCTTCCAGGAAACGGTGCAGGCGCGGCATAAGCCAGCGCGCCGCGAACGAAGGCGCCGCGCTCACCGTGAGCATCCCGCCGCCCTTGTGGGCGCGCAACCGCTCCACCGCCCGCGCGAGGCTGGCGAAGCCCTCGCGGAGCTCGGGCAGGCAGGCGCGCGCGGCATCGGTGAGCTCGAGCGCCCGGTTGTGACGCAGGAAGAGCTGCACGCCGAGGTACTCCTCCAGCGCCTTGATCTGGTGGCTGACCGCTGCCGGCGTGACGCTCAGCTCGGCCGCGGCCTTCTTGACGCTCAGATGCCGCGCCGTGGCCTCGAAAGCCTTCAAGGCATTAAGTGGCGGCAGGCGGGTGTACATGGGGCCCTAATGTATATTTAAACTAATTCGAACGCTGATTTTATATCACCTATTGCAATGCAACAATCAGGCCTGATATGAGTCTATACTTCCATGCAAGTCATGGAGATATATGAAGTATCTGTGACGGGGCGAAGGCCCTGAAACTGATAAGGAAAGGAAGGGCGACATGAGTAAAGTTAAACAAACGAACATCGGATCAGGCATTTACCGCCGGATCCAGGAAGTGCAAATGAGCGAAATCGAGCGCGAGGCCGCGCTCCGCGCACTGCGCAACGCCGAGGCGATGGTGGACCTGCTGTTCTGGGCGAAGGAAAAGCTGACCGCAGTCGGCGCCTTCTTCCTCAAGCCGAGCCTCAAGCACTAGGAACGGAACGGTCTTCTCGACCGGGGTCCCCTCCTCCCCCCGGTCAAAGGCTGCAACCAAGCGGCCTTTTGAGCGCGGCGGTCAACCCGCCGCGCTTTTTTT
>JBIOVQ010000148.1:0-5862 GCA_044867805.1 Burkholderiales bacterium
GATCCGCTCCTACGTCATCGTCGGCGCGTTCGTCATCGCCGCGGTCGTGACGCCGCCGGACGTGCTGTCGCAGCTGCTGCTCGCGATACCGATGTGCCTGCTCTACGAGTTCGGCATCGTCATCGCGCGATTGGTCCCCAGGAGGGCGCCGGCCGACGACGACCAGGGACGTGACGCGGTAGATCCCGTGGGGAACGGCCGGACAGACAACGCCCAGCCCTGAGGGGCGGAGCCTAGAGCTTGCGCTGTTTCGGCCTGGGGCGGCGCCCGATGGTGACGGTCAGGTCGGTTTCTTCCTCGTTGCGCGCGACCCGCACGCGCGCCTGCTCGCCCGGCCGCAGGGCGGCGACGAGATTGAGCATGGTCGTGGAATCACCCACCGGCTTGCCGTTCACCGCCACCAGCACATCGCCGAGCCTGACCCCGGCCTTGTCGGCGGGACTGCCGCGCTCGACCTGGGTGATCAACACCCCCTTCGCGGTGGGGAGCTTGAACGACTCCGCCAGCTCCTTGTTGATATCCTGCACGCCGACGCCGATCCAGCCGCGCGTCACCGAGCCCTTCGCGATGATCTGCTCCATCACCTGGCGGGCGATGCTGACGGGGATGGCGTAGCCGATGCCCATCGAGGCCCCGGTCTGCGAGTAGATCGCCGTATTGACCCCGACCAGGTTGCCCCTGACGTCCACCAGCGCCCCGCCCGAATTGCCCGGGTGGATGGCCGCGTCGGTCTGGATGAAATTCTCGAACGTGGTGATGCCGAGCTGGCTGCGTCCCAGCCCGCTCACGATGCCGAAAGTCACCGTCTGGCCCACGCCGAACGGGTTGCCGATCGCGAGCACGACGTCGCCCACGCGCAGCTGCTCGGCGCGCGCAAAGGTGATCGCCGGCAGCTTCTGCACCTCGATCTTGAGCACGGCCAGGTCGGTCTCGGGGTCGGTGCCGACCACCTTCGCCGGCACCTTGCGCGAGTCGGACAGCGCGACCTCGATCTGGTCCACCGACTCGACGACGTGATGGTTGGTCAAGATGTAGCCCTGCTCGCTCACGACCACGCCCGAACCCAGCCCCTCGCGGCGCTGCGTGCCGGAATCCGGCTGGTCGCCGAAGAAATAACGGAACAGGGGGTCGTCCATGAGCGGGTGCCGCGGGCGCTTGACCTGCTGGGCGGTGAAAATGTTCACCACCGCGGGCATCGCCTTGCGCACGGCATCGCTGTAGGAGGCGACCGGCTGCGCCGGCGGTTCCGGCGCCGGCTCCTTCACGGTGACGACGTCCCCGCGCGTGGTCCACGCGACGAGGTCCGGCCGCAGCGTCGAAACGACGAACAGCACCGCGAGACAGATCGTCGCGGTCTGGGCAAAGACGAGCCAGAATCGGCGCATCGAGGGGCAATGAAGCGTTGTTATCGAGCAGGCCGCCGGTCTGCGCCGGCGGAGGATCCCTGAGCGGAACGATCATAACAAACTCCGCTTGATCGGGCCCGACCGGAATGTACGCTGCCGTCCTCCAACTGCCTGAATGGGCTGTGTTTTTTCAAGTTTTACTTAAGTTCGACGCGGCCTTTGTGTAGAATGTCGCCTTTCTGACCGGCGGAAATAACGTATGGCAGACAAAGAGTTGGATCAGGGGAAGCGACGTTTCTTGGTCACAGCCACCGGGGTCACGGGCGGCATTGCTGCCGGCGTAGCGGGGGTCTACCCGTTTGCCGCGAGCATGTGGCCTTCGGAGCGCGCCAAGGCCGCCGGCGCGCCGGTCGAGGCCGACGTCGGCAGTCTCGCCCCCGGCGAGATGACGCGGGTCGAGTGGCGCGGCAAGCCCGTATGGATCGTGCGCCGCACCAAGGAGATGCTGGACACGATCCAGCAGAGCGACGCAAAGGTCGCCGACCCCAAAAGCGAGCGCAAGCCGTCCGAGTTGACCCCGGAATACGCGCGCAACGAGTTCCGCTCGATCAAGCCGGAGTACCTGGTGGTGGTCGGCATCTGCTCGCATCTCGGGTGCTCGCCGGTGGACAAGTTCAAGCCCCAGCCCGAGCCGTTCGAGGGTGACTGGAAAGGCGGCTTCTACTGTCCGTGCCACGGCTCGCTGTTCGACCTCGCGGGCCGCGTCTACAAGAACAAGCCCGCGCCCGACAACCTCACCGTGCCGCCGCACAAGTACCTGTCGGACACCAAGCTGCTGATCGGCGAAGACACCAAGGGGGCGTGACGTGGCAGCCGCGGATAAGCAGCCGGTCATCGTCACCAGCGCCGGCCCGCTCAACGGCGTACTGAGCGACCTTCTCACCTGGGTCGACCAGCGCTTCCCGCTGATGTCGCAGTGGCGGGAGCACATGTCGGAGTACTACGCGCCGAAGAACTTCAACTTCTGGTACTACTTCGGGTCGCTCGCGCTGGTGGTGCTGGTGCTGCAGATCGTCACCGGCATCTTCCTGACGATGCATTACAAGCCCGACGCGGCGCAGGCCTTTGCCTCGGTCGAGTACATCATGCGCGACGTGCCGGGAGGCTGGCTGATCCGCTACATGCATTCGACCGGCGCCTCGTTCTTCTTCATCGTGGTCTACCTGCACATGTTCCGCGGCCTGATGTACGGCTCCTACCGCAAGCCGCGCGAGCTGGTGTGGATCATCGGCATGGGCATCTACCTGTGCCTGATGGCAGAAGCCTTCTTCGGCTACCTGCTGCCGTGGGGCCAGATGTCGTACTGGGGGGCGCAGGTGATCGTCAACCTGTTCGACGCGCTGCCGGTCATCGGGCCGACTCTTTCGACCTGGATACGCGGCGACTACGTGGTGTCGGACGCGACCCTCAACCGCTTCTTCGCGTTCCACGTGATCGCTATCCCGCTGGTGCTGCTGGGGCTGGTCGCCACACACATCCTGGCGCTGCACGAGGTGGGGTCGAACAACCCCGACGGCGTGGAGATCAAGAAGCACAAGGATCCGAAGACCGGCGTCCCGCTGGACGGCATCCCGTTCCACCCCTACTACACGATCGGCCATGACCTGTTCAGCACCATGGTGTTCCTGGTCCTGTTCGCGGTGGTCATGTTCTTCATGCCGGAGTTCGGCGGCTACTTCCTCGAGTACAACAATTTCATACCCGCCGACCCGCTGAAGACGCCGCCGCACATCGCGCCGGTGTGGTACTTCACCCCCTATTACTCGATCCTGCGCGCCATCACCGAGGATTTCATCTGGGTGCTCGCCGTCGCGGCAATTGCCTACGCGCTGCTGGTGATAGGGAGCCGCCTCGCCGTGGCCGTTGCCGTGCTGGTCGCGGCCGTGCTTGCGGCGTGGCTCGTTCATATATCCGGCCTGACTGCCTGGCTGGCGCAGATCTCGGGACGCGCCATTCCGTGGCACGGGATGGCGATGGCGGCGGTGGCCGGCGTCGGCCTGCTCTTGGTCCCGAGCGCGATCGGTCTCTGGACGAGGAGGCTGGTCGTCGCCGTCGCCGTGCTGATGCTGGTTGGATTCTTCAGCATGGACGCCAAGGTATGGGGCGTGGCGGCAATGGGCGTATCGACGCTGATCTTCTTCCTGCTGCCCTGGCTCGACCAGAGCCCGGTCAAATCCATCCGCTACAAGGGGCCGCTGGTCAAGAGCGCTCTGGCGCTGTTCGTGGTCGTGTTCCTGGTCCTCGGCTACCTCGGAACGTTGACGGTGACGGAAGAACGCACGCTCGCCGCGCAGGTCGGCACGCTTGCCTACTTCGCGTTCTTCCTGCTGATGCCGTGGTACACCCGGATGGACAAGACCAAGCCCGAGCCCGAGAGGGTTACGTCGTGAAGACCGCGGTCACGACAATGGCGAGACTGTGGACGTGTGTCCTGGTCGCGGTGCCGCTGGCGGTCGCCGCCGCGGAAGTCGTCAAGCTCGACCGCCTGCCGGCCGACGTCAGCCCGAACGACCGGATCTCTCTTCAACGCGGCGCGCACACCTACGTCAACTACTGCATGGGCTGCCACAGCCTGACCTACATGCGTTACAGCGGCCTCCAGGAATTCGGCCTGTCCGAGCGGCAGGTCCGGGACAACCTGATTTTCACCGGCGCCAAGGTGGGCGAGCTGATGAAGATCGGCATGGACCCGCGCGACTCCAGGGAGTGGTTCGGCACGCCGCCGCCCGACCTCAGCGTGATCGCCCGCTCCCGTTCCTCGCACGCCGGCAGCGGCGCGGACTGGCTCTACAGCTACCTGCGCGGCTTCTACCGGGACCCGTCACGGCCGACCGGGTGGAACAACACCGTGTTCCACAACGTCGGCATGCCTCACGTGCTGTGGCAGCTGCAGGGCGAGCAGGCGCTGAAGACCGAGGTGCAGCTCTTTCCGGCGGGGAGCGGCAAGAAGGAGGATGCGCGGAAAATCGAGGTGGCGAAGCTCGTCCTGGAAAGGGAGGGCGCGATGAGACCCGCGGTCTACGATCGCATGGTGGCCGATCTCGTGAATTTCCTGGTGTACGTGGGCGAGCCCGCCAGGGAGCTGCGCATCGATCTCGGCATCTGGGTGTTGATGGTGCTGGCCGTATTCACCTTCCTCTCCTATCTGATCAAGAAGGAATACTGGAAGGACATCCATTAAGTCCAGCCGCCAGCCGCCAGTCGAATCCACTCCAACTGCAGCCCTGCGCTGACCAACCCATATGATGACCCTCTATTCGGGCACCACCTGCCCGTTCAGCCAGCGCTGCCGCATCGTGCTCTACGAGAAGGGCATGGATTTCCAGATCGTGGATGTGGATCTGTTCAACAAGCCCGAGGACCTGGCGGTGATGAACCCCTACAACCAGGTGCCGGTGCTGGTCGAGCGCGACCTGATCCTCTACGAGTCCAACATCATCAACGAGTACATCGACGACCGCTTTCCGCACCCGCAGCTGATGCCGGCCGACCCGGTGATGAGGGCCCGCGCGCGCCTGTTCCTGTTCCGTTTCGAGCGCGAGCTGTTCAGCAACATCGAGACGATCGAGAAGGGCACGCAGAAGCAGGCTGACAAGGGCCGCGCCATCATCCGCGACAACCTGACCCAGATCGCCCCGGTGTTCGCCAAGCAGAAATTCATGCTGGGCGAGGAATTCACCATGCTCGACGTGGCGATCTCGCCGCTGCTGTGGCGGCTCGATCATTACGGCATCTCGCTGCCCAAGACCTGCGCGCCGCTGATGAAGTACGCGGAGCGCCTGTTCAGCCGCCCCGCGTTCATCGACGCCCTCACTGCCTCCGAGAAAGTGATGCGCAAATAGCAAGTGATTGGTGATTTGTGATTAGTGATTGGAGCAAAACCGTTCGGCTGGCGACCGTCGACAAACTGCCAATCACCAATCACTATTCACCATTCACGCCGTTCTTAACCTATGGCTGAGCGCTCAACCAAGCCCTATTTGATCCGCGCCATGCACGAGTGGTGCTCGGATAGCGGCTTCACGCCTTACGTATCGGTGCAGGTGGACGCCGATACCCGGGTGCCGGCGGAGTTCGTGAAGAACGGCGAGATCGTGCTCAACGTGAGCCACGACGCCACCCACCGGCTCACCATCGGCAACGAGCGCATCCAGTTCGCGGCGCGCTTCAACGGCGTATCGCGCGAGTGCTCGATTCCGGTCGAGGCCGTGACCGGGATATTCGCCAAGGAGAACGGCCAGGGGCTGTTCTTCCCGCGCGGCGGCGCGGCCGAGTCGATGGCCGCGTCTTCGGAAACGACCCCGCCCGCCGGGACCCCCAACGGCGGCAAGCCCAAGCTGCAGATCATTAAATAGTGACTCGCGACTCGTGGCGGACGGTAGAGCGCTGTTGGCGAGCCTCGATTGACAGCCCGGAACCCCGGGCGGAGAATCCCGCGCAGACCGTTGCGCCCGTT
>JBIOVQ010000149.1:0-16800 GCA_044867805.1 Burkholderiales bacterium
TCCGGCCACCCGCAGCGGCTGCCGCTGCGCCTGGTCGGAGACGGGGCGAGTCCGCGCTTCCAGGACAACGTGGACGGGCACACCACCTTGCACGGCCGGGGCAGCCTCGCCGCCCTCTCCGTCGCCGCGCGCGATGGTCGAAACGGATATCGAGGCGGGCGAGACCGGGCGTATTCATCAGCACGACGCAATCGTGCTTCCGGGTCCACGCCGTGTCCGGCGCGGTGGAGTCGGCAAAGCGAAACGCGAGCACCCGGTCGCCCGCGACCCGCCCTTCGTCGAGGATCGTCAGGGCATGGCATGCCTCGGGCGTGAAGCCCTTCACCGGGTAGCGATAGAGAGCGACGACGCGCGGCATCTTACCGAGGGACGAGTGTCGAGGGTCGAGGGCCGAGTGTCACCGGTTGCGCGATGCGAGATGCGGGATGCCGAATCAAGCTCGATGCGGGATACAGGATGCAGGATGAAAGACCTTGGTCTTGTCCTGTATCTTGCATCTTGTATCCCGTATCTCGTATCGCGCGGTTCAGACAACCAGTCACCGATTTCTGGGCCCGTATCCCGGCTCATAGTGCGCCCCGGCGGACGCGTCCCCCACGGCGGTGCCGGCGATGCCGTGCGAGGTGTCCTTGGCCGTCAGGAACACCGCGTCGCCGTCGGTCGAGGCCACCAGCGCGTGAACGGCATTGGCGGGTATGAACACGAGCGACCCCGCTTTCGCGTCCCATTTCCTGCCGTCGATGTCGACCTTGAGCGTGCCTTCGAGGACGTAGGCCCACTGCTCGTTAGGATGGCTGTGCGCCAGCGCGCCGGTCCCGCACGGCATGCGCATCAGGCCGATCATCATGCGCTCGCCTTCGACCAGCGCGCCGGCGGCCGTCGAATAGCCCGGTCCCGCCTCGACCTTGTTCAGCGTGGCGAGCTCGAAAATATGGCGTCCGTGGCCCGCCTTGATACCCACGGGTTGGGCGGCGGGGGTCTTGCCGGCGCTTGCGCGCTTTTTGGCTGTCATGTTCGCATCCATGAGTGGAAACAGCCTAAGCATGCCACCGTTCGGGGACGAGAGGGTATCACCATGCCCGTACGCGCCGAGGCGCACGCTTTACGAGTCACGGTTTTTCGGTCAGGCTTAGCGATGGTAATGAAATGAGGGGATACTCCCCTCATGCTCCCCTACATCCGGGGCCGTTTCGTTCATTCTGAAACGGCCTCCTAGCGTGTGCCGACGATGGGGCGACCGGGGTGAACAAGAGAAATGCATGCGTGCTGGTCCTGGCGTCGGCGTTGGCTTTCCCGGGAACGGCGCCCGCCCAGGATTTCCCTTCAGGCCCGCTGCGCTTCATCGTTCCGCTGCCGGCGGGCGGCACGATGGATGGCATCGCGCGCGCGGTCGGAGCGCCGATCGGCCGGGCGCTCGGCCAGAACGTCATCGTGGACAACCGGCCCGGCGGCGGCGGGGGCGGCATCATCGGCATCGAAGCGGCTGCGCGCGCTCCCGCCGACGGGCACACGGTATTGTTCATCGCCAACGGCTTCACCATGAACCCGGCGCTGCGGTCGCGGCTGCCGTTCGACACCGTCAAGGACTTCACCGGGATTGCGCTCATTGCGTCGAACCCGCTCGCCGTTTCCGTCCACCCGTCGCTTCCGGCACAGACCCTGAAGCAGCTGGTGGCGCTCGCACGGGCGCGTCCCGGCGAGCTGACCTTCGCCTCCGGCACCGCCACGGGCGGTCTGCGCCTCAATGCGGAGCGGTTCAAGGCGGTAGCCGGCATCGACATCGTCAACGTGCCCTACCAGGGCGGGGCGCCGGCAACGATGGCCGTGATCGGCGGGCACACGAGCATCCTGATCGTCAATGTCTCTGAAACCGTTCCCCACGTCGCGTCGGGCAGGCTGCGCCCGCTGGCCGTCACCTCCCTCAACCGCTCCGGCGTCCTGAAGGACGTTCCGACCGTGGCCGAGTCCGGCTACCCGGGGTTCGAAGCTCTCATGTGGTACGGGGCGGCAGCGCGCTCGGCGGCCCCCAAGGGCGCGATCGACCGCCTGGCGGCCGAGTTCAACCGGGCGGTCAAGGTGCCGGAGGTGAGCGATGCGCTCGACAGGAAGGGTCTATCCGTCGCGACGATGGAGCAGGGCGCATTCGACGCCTTCGTGCGGGCCGAGATCGAGCGCAACGGCAGGATCATCAGCCAGCTCAACCTTAAAGTCGAGTGACGAGTGACGAGGGGAGGGTATTCAGATCATGAAATACACTAACGGGCCGACGTTGGCACTGGTGCTGCTGGCCGCTACTGCCGCGCCGTCCCTCGCGCAGGACGCGACGCCGCCAAACCTGCTGCTGACGCGGCCGGGTTGGGAGGTCGGGGGTCAAGTCTCGAAGTATCGCTACGAGGAACCCGATCTATTTCGGTTTCCCAGCGCTCTCGCTCAAGGAGTCAATACAGTCACGCTGAAGGGCGATCGCGTTGGCGCGGTCGCTGCATACACGTTCCCTGGTCGCAATCGCGTATACACCCGGATCGACGGCCGCGTGTCCTACGGGTCGCTGAAGTACGAGGGCTCGGGGACCCAGGACGACAACCCCGACTGGATCGCCGAGGTACGGGGCGTGATCGGCAGGGACTACCTGATGGGCGAAAGAATCGCGTGGTCGCCCTACATCGGGCTGGGCTATCGCTATCTCTACAACGACGGAAGGGGATACACCACTACCAACAAGATCGGCTACCGGCGCTACTCTCACTACTTCTATGCGCCGATCGGCGTGACGATGCGGATGCGCGTAAGCGATCAATGGGTATTCACGCCCACGGTCGAGTACGACGCCTTCATCGGCGGGCGGCAGGTCACGTACCTCAGCGATGTCGACCCTGCGGCCCCCGACCCAGTCAACGACCAGGATCGCGGTCGCGGTTATCGCGTCTACCTGATGATGGAAGGCCGCAACTGGTCGTTCGGCCCGTGGCTGCACTACTGGAACATCAAGGACTCCGAGATCGTTCCTCTCGGCGGCGGATTCGTCGGGCTGGAGCCGGCCAACAAGACGACGGAATACGGGCTGGAGCTGCGCTACCGCTTCTAGAAAGTTTGCAGTGTGCAGTTTGCAGTGGGCAGTTACTGCCAACTGTCAACTGCCAACTGTCCACTCCGCGCGCCGCGTCACGCGGCGCGCGTAAGGGGCCGCAGGTCGGCGAGGCCGTCCGCATCGGTAGCGGAAATCGTCGTGCGCACCATGTGCCGCGGCTGGTCGTCGGGCCAGGGCCGACCGCGGTGCAGCACGCAGCGGTTGTCCCACATGATGACGTCGCCCGGCAGCCAGCTGTGCAGGTAGGTGTGGCCCGGCGCCGTCGCAAAGTCGATCAGCTCGGCGATCAGGGCCACGGCTTCGTCCTTCGACATGCCATCGATCGCGTAGGTGTGCGACGCCACGTAGAGTGAGTCGCGCCCATTCGCGGGATTGCGCCAGCGCATCCGCCAGCGCACCGGCGGCATGGCGGCCTTCTCGCGCTCGGAAGCGAGGTGCGGGGCGATCTTGCCGCGCGAATGGGCATAGTCGTGCCACGCGCAGGCATCCGCGAGGCGCGCGCGCCGGGCCTCCGGCAGGCGCTCCCACGCGAGCCGCATGGAGGCGAACTCGGTTTCGCCGCCCACCGGCGCGATGACGCGCGCGGAGAACACGGAAGCGAGCGCGGGCGTCTCCTTGTAGGAGCTGTCGGTATGCCAGAGCTGGTTGGCGCGCGCCCGCAGCGCTTCCTTGTGGTCGGGCGGCACCAGCTTGCCGGTGGCGCGGTCGATATTGGTGAGGATGCTGAACGGCGTGCCCTCGCCGAGCGAGGCGACCTTGGCGATTTCCAGCGGGCCGAAGCGTTTGGAATAGGCGACCTGCAGCTCGTCCGAAACCGGCTGGCCGCGGAACAGCAGCACCGAGTATTCCTCGAACGCCGCGCGTACCGCCGCATACGCATCGTCCCGCTCGGCCACGTCGGCGAGGCCCACCCCTTGCACCTCTGCCGCGAAGCCGGGCCCGAGCAGCTTCACTTGCATGGCGCAATTCTCCCACAAAGAATCATGCGATCAAGCGGCGCAAGTAGCGGAAAAACAAAGCCGAAGCGCCGGGCGCGGGCCGCGGAATCCAGATGGTGGAAGATAGGCGCCGACCGGGTCCTGCATCGCGCCATTGCCGGCCGGCCGATGCTTGCTTGCGGCCGCACCCGCGGGAGTAGAATGAAAAGCGCCGTTTGACGCTGGAACCCGTCTCAAGAATAGCCACAGAATCACACGGAAGTACGCGGACGAGAACCCAACCTGTTGATGGCCAGCGGCTCTTTGGGGAATTCTGTGTGTTTCCGTGTGGTTCCGTGGCTGAAGTGGTTCTTGGGGTAGCTTCTAGTTACCTGTCACCGGGATGACCCAAAGGAGGAGCCATGAGGACGACCAAGGCGTTGTATTGGGGCATCGCGGCGGTCGTGGCCGCGTTGCTGGCCGCTTGCGCGCCGCAGATGGGTTCCGAGCCGGGCGCGGATCCGGCGATCCGGATCGGTGATTCCGACATCGGTGGCGTGGTCACCGGCCCAAAAGGCCCGGAAGCCGGCGTCTGGGTGATCGCGGAGACGACCGATCTCCTGACCCGCTACATCAAGAGCGTCGTCACCGATGACCGGGGCCGTTACGTCATCCCCGAACTCCCGGCCGCCGAATATCAGGTGTTCGTGCGGGGTTACGGTCTGGTGGATTCGCCCAGAGTGCGCGCGAAACCCGGCCGGATCGTGAACCACACCGCGGCGGCGGCGCCGACCGAGCGGGCGGCGGCGGAGTATTACCCGGCAATCTACTGGTACACGATGATGAAGATTCCGCCGGCCAAGGACTTCGGCGGCGGAAGCAACATCCCGAAGAACATCACCCAGGAAACCTGGCGCCAGCGAATGAACAACGTCGATTGCGTCGGCTGCCACCAGCTCGGGCAGAAGGCAACGCGCACGATCCCGACACAACTCGGCAAGTTCAAGTCGCATGAAGAGGCATGGATACGCCGCGTTGCCTCGGGTCAGTCCGGCTACATGATGGCCGGGCGGCTCGGCGGCCAGCTCGGCGGCGTGCCCTACAAGTATTTCGCGGACTGGACCGAGCGGGTGGAGAAGGGCGAGCTGCCGAAGAACAAGCCGCAGCGGCCGCAGGGCATCGAGCGCAACGTTGTCGTCACCGCGTGGGAATGGTCCACTCCGGACAAGTACCTGCACGACCTGATCTCTTCAGACCGGCGCAAGCCGACGGTGAACGCTTACGGCAAGCTCTACGGCTCACCGGAATACTCCACCGACCTGATGCCGATCCTCGATCCGAGGACGCACCAGGTGACGTCTTTCAGGATGCCGGTGGCCGATCCGAATATGCCGGTCTCTCTGGGGCCCGGCCACGCCGGCGCGGTCAAGCCAACCGCGCCGTCGCCATACTGGGGCGACGCGGTTCTGTGGGACACTCGGGCCAACAACCACAACGCCATGTTCGACGACAGGGGCCGGCTGTGGATCGCGGCAAGCGTGCGCGGCTTGAAGAATCCGGCCTGGTGCGCGAAAGGCTCGGATCATCCGTCCGCGAAAGTATTTCCGCTCGAGCAGTCGCCGCGCCAGGTGGGGATGCTCGACCCGAAGACGATGAAATATTCCTTCATCGACACCTGCTTTGGCACCCACCATCCGCAGTTCGGCTACGACAGGGACAACACGCTCTGGGTGTCCGGGTCAGGCCCGGTCGCCGGCTGGGTGAATACCCGGGTATGGGACGAAACGCAGGATGCACGGAAGGCGGTGGGCTGGTTCCCGTTCGTCCTCGACACTAACGGCAACGGCAAGGTGGACGCGTGGACCGAGCCGGGCAAACCGGCGGAAGGGGGCAAGGACACGCGCATCGCGGGCTCCGGCCCCTACGCCGTGATGCCGCACCCGGCCGACGGTTCGGTCTGGTACACCTTCAACGTGTTTGCGGGCGCACCCGGATTCCTGCGCTTCGACCCGAAGACCAGGCTCAGCGAGTTCTACGCCATTCCGAAAGAAGGCATCGGAGTGCGCGGCGGCGACATCGACAGGAACGGCGTGCTGTGGGGCTCGGGCTCGAACGGCAGCCTCATCAGCTTCGACCGCCGCAAGTGCAGAGGCCCGTTGGACGGCCCGAAAGCCACCGGCAATCACTGCCCCGAGGGCTTCGCGTACCACAAGTATCCGGGGCCGGGCTTCGAGGGCTTCGAGAACACGAGCGCGGAGGCGAGCTACTACACCTGGGTCGACCACCACAACACGGTCGGCCTCGGCGAGAACGTTCCGATTTCGACCGCCAACCTCCAGGACGGCTTCGTCGCCTACAAGGACGGGAAGATGATCCTGATGCGCGTGCCGTACCCGATGGGCTTTTACGCCAAGGGCATGGACGGGCGCATCGACGATCCGAACGCCGGCTGGAAGGGCCGGGGCCTGTGGAGCGCCAGCGGAGACCGCACGCCGTGGCTCAACGAGTTCGGCAAGGGCGCACGTCCGCTCGCTGTGCACATTCAGGTGCGGCCCGATCCGCTCGCGCGCTAGAGCCACTTTTTCCTGGGAGCCGTGAAATGAAAACAACGACCAAGTGGTGCCTGGGCGCTGCGGCGGCCGGCGTGATTGCGCTGCTGGCGGCGTGCGCGGCCCAGATGAGTCCGGAGGCGGGCGTCGGTATCGGGCCGAACGATCTGGGCGGCGTGGTCACCGGCGCCAAGGGCCCGGAAGCCGGCGTCTGGGTCATCGCGGAGACGACCGATCTCCCCACGAAGTACGCCAAGATCGTGGTCACCGACGATCGCGGGCGCTACCTCATGCCCGATCTTCCGAAAGCGAATTACAGCGTGTGGGTGCGCGGCTACGGGCTGGTGGATTCGCCCAAGGTGCGGACCACTGCCGGGAAGACCCTCAACCTGCAAGCTGTGGCTGCGCCGAACGCGGCTGCGGCCGCGGAGTACTACCCGGCGATCTACTGGTATTCGATGCTGAAGATCCCGGCCAAGAGCGAGTTTCCGGCGGGTCCCATGAAAACCCAGCCCGAGTGGCTGAACCAGATCAAGACCACCGGCTGCATGTCGTGCCATGCGCTCGGCACCAAGGGGACGCGCACCATGCCCAGGGACTTCGCCCACATGAAGTCCCCGGAGGCGTGGGCGCGGCGCATCGCCTCCGGACAGGCCATGACGCAGATGATCAACGTGCTCAACCGGTTCGATCGCGAGAAGGCCCTTGCCAACTGGGCCGACTGGACCGACCGCGTCGCCGCCGGTGAGGTACCGTTCGCCAGGCCCGAGCGGCCGCGAGGCATCGAGCGCAACGTGGTGGTCACGCTGTGGGAATGGAGCACGCCCACCGGCTACATGCACGACCTGATCTCGACGGACCGGCGCAAGCCCACCATCAACGCCAACGGGAAGCTCTACGGCGCCACCGAGGAGAGCACGAGCTACTTCCCGGTGCTCGACCCGAACACGCACACGGCGACGCAGGTGAAGCACCCGGTGCGCGACCCGAAGACGCCGTCCTCGGTGAAGAACCCGATGGCGCCCTCGCCGTACTGGGGACCCAACCCGATCTGGGACAGCCAGACCAGCATCCACAACCAGATGATGGATGAGAGAGGACGGGTCTGGGCGGCGGCGCGCGTCCGCCATCCGGACAATCCGGATTACTGCAAGAAGGGGGGAAGCCATCCGTCGGCGAAGGTGTTCCCGCTGAACAGCGCATCGCGGCACGCCTCCCTGTACGATCCCGCGACGGGCAAGTTCACGCTGATCAGCACGTGCTTCCCGACGCACCACGTGATTCTTGCCGAGGACGCCAATAGCACGGTCTGGTTCTCGAGCGGGGTCACCGGGCCCGGCGCCGTCGGCTGGCTGAACCGGAAGATGTTCGAGGAAACCGGCGACGAGATCCGGTCGCAAGGCTGGTCGCCGTTCGTGCTCGACACCAACGGCAACGGCAAGCGCGACGCGCATGTCGAGCCCGGCAAGCCCGCCGATCCGGCCAGGGACACGCGGGTAGCGGCGAACCTCTACAGCGTGGCCTACAACCCGAAGGACGGCTCCATATGGGGAACGCAGCTCGGGTATCCCGGTCGCCTGGTGCGGGTCTCTCCGGGATCGGATCCGACACACACCGCTCTTACGGAAGTCTACGAGGTGCCGTTTCCCGGCTATGGGCCGCGCGGCGGTGACATCGGCCGCGACGGCATATTCTGGGCCTCGCTCGCGAGCGGACATCTCGGCAAGTTCGACCGCAGCAAGTGCAAGGGCCCGCTCAACGGGCCGAATGCGACCGGCAGGCACTGCCCGGAAGGCTGGACGCTTTACCGCTTCCCCGGGCCGCAGTTCAAGGGCGTGGAGGACGACGGCAGCGCCGAGGCGAGCTACTACACGTGGGTTGACCAGTTCAACACTTTCGGACTGGGCGCCAACGTGCCGTTCGCCACGGGCAACATGAGCAGCTCGTACTTTGCCCTGGTCAACGGCAAGTTCGTCACCGTGCACATACCCTATCCCATGGGTTTTTTCGCCAAGTGGGCGGAAGGACGCATCGACGATCCCAATGCCGGCTGGAAGGGCAAGGGCCTGTGGGCAACCGACTCCACCCGGACGGTGTTCCACCTCGAGGGCGGCAAGGAGAACCGGCCGAAGGTCTACCGGATTCAGCTCCGGCCGGATCCGCTGGCGCGCTGAGTGTCGGGGGTTGACTGCGGAGTTGTCAGCCGTCAGCCGCCAGCCGTCAGTAAACTACAAACTGGCAGCTGGCGTCTGGCAGCTGGCATCTTTCTCTCCCTCATCCCTCGACCCTCAATCCTCGACAGTCATTCCCTCCTGAACTGGTTGCAGAACGAGGGGTCGCCGATCCAGGTCTGCTCGACCACCCGGTCATCCTGGAAAACCAGCGTGCGCTCGCAACGCTGCGGCTCGACGGCCCCGCCGCCGCCGAAGATGATGCTGGTGCCGACGCCGATGCCGCCGCCGGAGCCGCCGGAGGCGCCAAATACACCGACAGACGCCGCCCCCGGCCCTCCGCCATAGCCGCCGTCGGTCACCCAAGTGTGCACCTGGCCGCCGCCTACCATCGACGCGCTGCGGGAGGGGGCCCCCCAGCGCGCGATCACATCATCGTAGTGCGCGCCCTGCCAGGAAGCCTTCGCCTTGTCGATCGAGGCGCAGCCGGCGAGCAGCAGCACCAGCAGGAGCGCGAGCAGTGAGCGGTGAGTAGTGAGTGGATTCACTTCTTCACCGGCACCAGGCCCTTCGCCTTCATCACCCGCGCGCTGGCCGGTGTCTTTAGAAACCGGATCAGGGATTTCGCGGCATCCTCCTGCAGCGTGCCGCTGAAAATCCCCGCGGAAAAGACCGTGAGCTTCTGGATTTCCGGCGGAAACGGCCCGACGAGATCGGCGCCGGACGCGGCGTAGATCTCGCTGATCTGCTGGATGCCGATCTCGGCGTCGCCGCGCGCTACGGTCTCGCCGACGATCCCCCCCGCCTGCGTCCTGGCCTTGGCCCGCAGCTGCGGGCCGATTCCGAGGCGCTCGATCAGGCCCGAGAAGTAAACCCCGCTCTGGCCGGTCGTGGTATGGGCGATGGACCTGGCGTCGAGCAGCGCCCGCTTGAACGCGTCCAGCGTGCTGATATCGGGCCGCGGCGCGCCTTTGCGGACGCACACCCCGATGCCCGTGCTCGCGAGGTCCACGCGGCTGCCTTGCACGACGCGGCCCTGCTTCGCGAGCTCGTCCAGCGCCGGGCCGGTGAGTATCACCACGTCCGCCGTTTCGCCGCCCTTGATCAGGTCCATCATCTGGTTGGTGGAGTAGTAAAAGGCTTCGACCTGCTGCTTGCCCTGGCGCTCGAACACGGGCAGCAACTCCGCCAGCGAACCCCTGACGGCGTTGGTGGTCAGGAGCTTGAGGGGGACGGGAGGGCTGGCGCGTGCCATGGCGCATCCGGCAGAGGGTAAGCGACCGTATATCATAGCTCTTCGATCAACCAGTCTTCCTGAGCGGAGAAACCTCTTGGATACCTACTACAAAAGCCAGCATCTCGCCGACTTTCCGAAGATCGCTGAAGGCAGCCCCGAGCTCGGCAGGAAATTCTTCGACTACTATGGCGCGGTGTTCGCCGACGGCGCCCTCACCGCCCGTGAAAAGAGCCTGATTGCGCTGGCGGTGGCGCACACCGTGCAATGCCCCTATTGCATCGACGCCTACACCCAGGACTGCCAGCAGAAGGGCGCCGATTTCGAGCAGATGACCGAAGCCCTGCACGTCGCCGTCGCTATCCGCGGCGGCTCTTCGCTGGTCCATGGCATGCAGATGCGCGAGCAGGCGCGCAAGCTCGGGATGTAAACCGGCGTGACCGCCGTTCCTTCACGGCTTGCGCAAGTCTCGGCCGATCTTGCGGAAGATCGCGCCACGCCGCGCGCCGCCCTTACGCTGCGGCGCCGGGAAGCGCCGCTGGCATCGACCGCCCGGCAGCTTGGGTTGCTGGCCGCGGTGCCGCTGCAGAAGGACGGCCGCCGCGTGGAATTCGACGGCTACGCCGGCGCGCTCGAGCCGGCGCGGCTGGAGGTCTTCCAGGTGAACCTGGGCAAGCTGTGCAACATGACTTGCCGCCACTGCCACGTAGATGCGGGCCCGGACCGCACCGACGCGATGATGTCCGATGCAGTCGTGGACCGGGTCATCGCTTCCATCGGGCGCACCCGGGCGCATACCGTGGACATCACGGGTGGCGCGCCCGAGCTGCATCCGCGCTTTCGCGATGTCGTGGCTGCCGGCCGCGCCGCGGGCAAGCATGTCATGGACCGCTGCAATCTCACGGTGCTGCTGCTGCCGCGGAACGCGGGCCTCGTCGACTGGTTCGCGGAGCGGGAGGTCGAGGTGGTGGCATCGCTCCCGCATTACCGGCGGCTCAATACGGACGCGCAGCGCGGCGACGGCGTGTTCGAGCGATCGATGAAGGCGATGCGGCTCCTCAACGACGCCGGCTACGGCAAGGACGACCCGCGGCGGCGGCTGACGCTGGTCTCGAACCCCGCCGGGGCGTTTCTCGGGGCGTCGCAGGCGACGGCCGAGCGCGAGTGGAAGGAAGGGCTGCGGCGCCAGCACGGCGTCACGTTCGACCGGCTGTTCGTGCTCAACAACATGCCCATTTCCCGCTTCCTCGAATGGCTCGAGGCGTCCGGCAATCTCGTCGCCTACATGGAGCGGCTGGTGAATGCCTACAATCCGGGCGCGCTCGAAGGGCTCATGTGCCGCAACACGCTCTCCGTCGGCTGGGACGGCCGGCTCTACGACTGCGATTTCAACCAGATGCTCGACCTTGAGATCGAGCTGCCGCGCGGCCCGCACATCGCTGATTTCGACGAGGACGCCTGGCGGCGGCGGCGGATCGTGACGGCGCGGCACTGCTTCGGCTGCACGGCGGGCGCCGGCAGCTCCTGCGGCGGACAGACGGCGTAGCGGTAAAAAGGCGACGCCGATGGACGCCGATGAACGCGGATCAAGGAATGAAACCCCTCGACGCAAAGCCGCAAAGGCGCAAAGGAAATCTTCATTCAACATGAGAAGAGAATCTTTGCGGCTTTCCTCTTCCTTTGCGTCAAGTGTTTGGAGGTAGGTCTTGTCAGCGTTTATCGGCGTTCATCGGCGGCGCTTTGGACTTCGACCGTGACGGGCTTGCCGGCTTTTTCGTTCACCCGGTCGCGCCAGACGAGGTAGGTCGCGTCTCCGTCACCCGTCGCGACGGCGGTGTGAACCATGTCGGCGGGTATGTGCAGCAGGCAGCCCGCCGGGACGACGAAGTTCTGCCCGTCCATGCTGACCTGCAGCGCGCCCTTGAGGACGTAATTGAAGGTCTCGTCGGGATGGTAATGCGGCTTCGACCCGGTGCCGCGCTTCTTGGTGACGACGCCGCAGTAGATCCGCTCGCCGTTGAACGAGGCCCCCTCGCCGGTGGATGTCCTGCCGAGGGTGGGCGCCTTGTCCATGCCGTGGAGGTCGATGACGAACCGGTTCATGCTCCGACTCCGCTATAGTTCCGTAACGCCTGGCATTTTCCCACAGCCTATGAAGATCACCAAAGTCGAGACGATCGTCCTCAACCTGCCGATGATCATCGAAGGGTCCGTGGTGCCGAAGCAGGGCGGGCGACCCCGGACCAGCATGGACATGCTGCTCGTGCGGGTGGAGACCGACGGCGGTGTCACCGGCTGGGGCGAGGGCTTCGGGCACCGCATCTTTCCCGCGACCCGGGCGGCGCTCGATACCCTCATCGGCCCGATGTGCGTGGGGCGCGACCCCACCGCGATCGACGGGCTGGTGGACGAGCTGCAGCGCAACCTGGCCGGTGTCGGCCGCAACGGGCCCGCGATGTACGCGCTGTCCGCGATCGACATCGCGCTATGGGACATCGCCGGCAAGCTCGCGGGCCAGCCGCTTTACCGGTTGCTCGGGGGCTCGCCGCGCGAGCGCCTGCCGGCGTACGCGAGCCTGCTGCGCTACCGGGAGTCGGGCGCGGTCAGGCACCACGTCGAGAAAACGCTCAAGCGCGGCTACCGCCACCTCAAGCTGCACGAGATCACGACCGGCCCGGTCCAGGCGGCGCGCGAGGCGGCCGGTCCCGCCATCCCCATCATGGTGGACTGCAACCTGCCGTGGACCGTTGCCGAAGCCATAGACATGGCGCGCAGGATCAAGCCGTTGAACATCAAGTGGCTCGAGGAGCCGGTGTGGCCGCCGGAGGACCACGCGGGGCTTGCGCGCGTCCAGGTGGAGGGCGGGATTCCAACCGCGGCAGGGGAGAACGCCATGCTGCCCGAGTTCGAGGGCTTGCTCGAAGCCGGAGCGATCACCTATGCGCAGCCCAGCGTTACCAAGGTCGGGGGGATCACGCAGATGCGCAAGGTGATGGCGCTTGCCGAGGCCCACGGCGTCGCAGTCGTGCCGCATTCAGCGTACTTCGGCCCCGGGCTCCTCGCATCGATCCACTGCATCGCGGCCATGCCGGGCGAGGGCCTGGTCGAGCGCTACGACGCCGATTTCGCTGTCAACCCTCTGCACGACGCCATCCTTCCGGATGGGAACGGCTGCCTGGCCGTGCCCCAGGGTCCGGGACTCGGGGTGGACCCCGATCCGGCGATCGTCGCGAAGCTGCGGGCCGGATGAAGGTGCTGGCGGCCCGCAGGTCGCTCCTAAGTTGTCAGTTGGCAGTTATCAGTTGGCAGTAACTGCACACTGTCCACTGCAAACTGCAAACTTCTCGGCTACGGGACCACGTAGCCCAGCTCCTTGCACTGGTCGCGAGCGTACTTGGCTCCGATCGGACCGTCGTCGGGGCCGCCGTTGTGGGCGACCACCTTGCCGTTGCGGATGAAGTAGACGCCGGGCGTGAACCCGTCATAGGCGCCCCGCGAGTTCTTGTCGTTCACCATGGCGCAAACGGCCCAGCCGAACTGCAGCTCGCGTATTACCGTGTCCTTCTGGTAGAACTGCGTCGGCCCCGCCTTGAACTCGATGATGGCGGCCATGGGGTCGTTCAGCCGGTACCGGAGATACTCGCGGACGATCAGCTCGGGGTTGTCGGGCTTGGGGCCGTAGTTGACCGACTCCCGTTCTTCCTTGGTAGGGGGTGCGGTGCTGCAACCGTCGAGCAGGGTGGTCATAGCCCCGAGCCCCGCGATGGCCAGGAATAGCGCGAGCGTGCGTTGCATGAGTCCTCCATGTATTTCGAGTGACGAGTGACGGGTGAAGGTTAGCGCAATCGCTAACCGCTTGGACAGCCGCCCGCTCCCGCAGTTTCGTGAATGAAATTACCCCGTCATGCGCAGCCGGTCACGCACCGTGACGCTGCGCCAGGGCACGGACCTGGGACATCAGCCCCTCCTTCGTGATCGCATCTTCGACCGGCAGCCCCGCGGAGCGCAGAGCGCGCGCCGTCCATGCGTTGCAGGTGTTGAACAGGTTGAACTGCTGCCACGCCGGGTAGAAACGGCTGTCGCCGTAGAGACCCGGGCCGAGCGGCGCGGCAGGGGCCGCGCCGGCCCGCTCATGGGCATCGTGTATGGTGCGGACCAGCCGTTCGAAGCCATCCGGAGGAATCGAGAGCTCGATGACCTCGCTCGCACGGAAATACTCCGCCGGCGGGCCGCGGAAGCCGGCAGCGTGCAGCACGCTCTGCGTGTGGCCCACAGCTGCCTTCAGCGTTCCCCAGAAGCCCTGATCGCGTCCCATGTAATAGTCGCGCGCTCCCCAGCCGACCTCGAGAAACTCGGCCTGAGGGAAGTCGCGGCTTTCGGGCCACAGTCCGGCGGGGATGTCCGCGCGCCGAATCGCGATACCGGTATGATCGTCGTGGGCCACGAGATAGACCACGACGGCCGGCACTCCAGCCTTTGACTCCGCTTCGCTCGGCGCCGGCGCGCCGCAAGCGCAGAGAGCTACGAGCGTCAGCGCCAGCAGGACCTGCTTCAGGATCATCGACGGAAGGTGCGCAAAGCCGGTTAACCTGCCCCTGCCGGGTAATGATAGGACGGGTTTTGATCTTTTGCCGCTCCGGGCGTAGCATGAATCCACAACTCCAATACGTTCCAGGGGAAGGCCTCATCGCTAAACGCGGAAAGGAGATTGTCCATGTGCTATGAATCGGGTTATTACGAATGGGCGCGCCGCGCGGCGCAGATGAAGGAAGAGCAGAAGCGAGAAGAGGAGCGGAAGAAGCAGGCCAGGTCGGCTGCTCCTGCCAAGCCGGCGGGGCCGGAGAAGGGTACCGTGCAGGAAGAGCCGGTTCCAGTCTGACACCGGTGACGGATAAGACAAGGAACCCCGCCGCAGTGGGGTTTCTTGCTTCTGGGGGCACCCTGCGGATCGCTCTGTGATGAACTCAGGCGGATCCTGCCTCCCATGAATAGGGGATTTTCGGCAATCCGGCCGCACGCGATGATGATTGCGGGATCGAAGTGGCATCTTCCAAGAATCGGGCTTTGATCCCGGCATTTCGACAGTTTGCTAGCCTTTGTTCCGTGGGATTAATTGGGGGGACAACACCATGAAGCTGCAAATCAAGTCATTTCTCACTGCCGCAATTCTTGCGCTTGCCGCTGTTTCTACGCCTGCTCGGTCGCAGGACACAGGGTGGTACGCTGGTTTCGCTCTAGGCCAAGGATCGCACGACGTCGACTGCTCGTTTACGATTACTTGCGACGATAAAGACACTGCCTGGAAGCTTTTCGGCGGGTATCAATTCAACAAAAACCTGGGTGTCGAGGCCGGCTATGTAAACTTCGGTAAAGTCGGCGGAACCGATGTGATCTTTGGTACCTTCGAAATCAAGCCCACGGGGTTCGAAGTGCTGGCTGTGGGGACATTACCTATCAACCCACAGTTCGATGTATACGGCAAACTGGGCCTCTTTAGTTGGGATCTGGACGCCAGTGACGCGTTCGGAAAAATAAGCGAGTCCGGAACGGACCTCACGTTCGGTATTGGAGTGAAATATAACTTCGCGAAGAATGTCGGAATACGCCTGGAATGGCAGCGGTACAATGACATTGGAAACGAAAGCACCACTGGTACGAGTGACAGCGACTTCATCGGCGTCGGTCTGGTCTTCAAGTTCTGACAGCTAGCGTTTGCCTGAAAAAGCCGGGTTGATCCCGGCTTTTTCTTTGCTTCACGGCCCTGGTCCGAGTCACAGCGCACCCACGCACTGTTTCAGGAAACCCCGCCGCGGCGGGGCTTTCTTTTTGCGACCGGTATTCCCCTGGGCCTGTTTGGCCGGGTTTGTTGCATAAAAGCAACAGAGCACTATCACATTTCGAGTGGCAGCCGCACAGTCGTTGCTTTGGAGATCGGACATTTCGACAATCTGCTTGGCCATGCTTCATGGGCCTTGCCAGGGAGGAGAAACAATGAAGCACCAATTCGGGCAATTCATTCTTATCGTGCTGCTCGCCGCGCTGTCCCTGGGTAGCGCTCCTGCAATATCGCAGGACGCGGGCGGGTATGTTGGATTCAACTTTGGCCAATCGAAGGCAAAGGACTTCTGCGAGGGCGCGACGACCTGCGACGATAAGGACACCGCGTTGAGCATATTTGCAGGGTACCAAATCAACAAGAACCTCGGCGTCGAATTCGGCTACACCGACCTGGGCGAGGCCTCGGCGAGCGGCCCCGTTTTCGGAATTCCGGTCACCGCCACCGGAGAAGTGTCGGGCTTCGAATTCTCGGCCGTCGGAACGATCCCGCTCAACCAGCAATTCTCGCTCTACGGCAAGCTGGGATTCTTCATGTGGGATGCCGATCTCAAGGGAACCGTTGGAGGGATTCCAGTTTCAGTTAGCGACGACGGAACGGACCTCACCTTTGCCTTTGGCGCCAGATACAGCTTTACGAAGAATGTCTCCGCCCAGTTACAGTGGCAGCGCTACGAGATCGATGACGGCGACATCGACGTCATCGGCTTGGGGCTCCTCTTCAGATTCTGAGCCCGGTCAGCCGCGGAAAAAAACCCCGCCGCGGCGGGGTTTTTTGTTGCCTGCGAACGGGCCCGGTGCTGCCCTACTTCGGCAGGTGGCCGTGCGACGATGGCCTGGCACGCGACGGGCGGGGTGGTGCCAGCGAAGCGGCCAGCGCGGATTGCCCCGGAATGTAACCGCTCATGCCCACGACATTTCCGGCCGTGACGCCCAGTGGCAGCTGCGCCTGGACCAGGCGCTTGTGCCTGTGACCGACCGGGAAGAAGCCGCCGCCGCCGATCCC
>JBIOVQ010000150.1:0-12812 GCA_044867805.1 Burkholderiales bacterium
CCTGCGACACGATGCCGAATCCCGGGAGAATCATGATGTAGACCTCGGGATGGCCGAAGAACCAGAAGATGTGCTGGAACATCACCGGGTCGCCGCCGCCCGCGGCATTGAAGAAGTGGGTGCCGAAATGGCGGTCGGTGAGCACCATGGTGACCGCGCCGGCGAGCACCGGCATCACCGCGATCAGGAGGTAGGCCGTGATCAGCCAGGTCCACACGAACAGCGGCATCTTCATCAGCGTCATCCCCGGGGCGCGCATGTTGAGGATGGTGGTGATGATGTTGATCGAGCCCATGATCGAGGACGCGCCCATGATGTGCAGCGCGAAGATCGCGAGATCCATGCCCGGCCCCATCTGGGTGGACAGCGGGGCGTAGAGCGTCCAGCCCGCCGCGGTCGCGCCGCCCGGCACGAAGAAGGAGGCGACCAGCAGCGTGGCGCCCACCGGCAGCAGCCAGAAGCTCCAGTTGTTCATGCGGGCGAACGCCATGTCGGGGGCGCCGATCATCATGGGCACCTGCCAGTTGGCGAAGCCGACGAAGGCCGGCATGATCGCCCCGAACACCATGATCAGTCCGTGCATGGTGGTGAGCTCGTTGAAGAACTCCGGCGCCCAGAACTGCAGGCCGGGTTGCAGCAGCTCGAGCCGGATGCCCATCGCGAGCAGCCCGCCGACGAAGAACATGGTCAGGGCGAACACCAGGTAGAGCGTGCCGATGTCCTTGTGGTTGGTCGTGGTCACCCAGCGCATGAACCCGCTGTAGTGGTGACCGTGCCCGTGATCGTGGCCGTTGTGCGTGTGTGCCGCTTGCATGACGTTCTCCAGATGCCTTGAGTGGATGCTTACTTCCGCAGCGCCTTGACGTCGGCCGGAGTGACCGCGTCGCCGACCTTGTTCTTCCAGTTGTTGCGCGTATAGGTGATCACCGCCGCGAGGTCCGCGTCGGAGAGGTGCTTGAACGAAACCATCGCCGTCGGCTTGCCGTCCTTGACGACGCCGTTGAGCAGCACCTGGATCTGGCCCTCTTTCGGCCCGTTCACGATCTTCGACCCGGACAGCGCCGGGAACGTCCCCGGCACGCCCATGCCGGTCGCCTGGTGACAAGCCACGCAGTTGCCGGCGTAGATCTTCGCTCCGTGGGCCTTCAGCTCGTCGGCCGTCCAGGCCCTGGTGGAGGCAACCGCCGCGGACGCCATCACCTTCTTCCGCTCAGCCACCCACGCCGCGTACTTCTCCGGCTCGACCGCCTCGACCACGATGGGCATGAAGCCGTGGTCCTTGCCGCACAGTTCGGCGCACTGCCCGCGATACGTTCCCGGCTTGTCGGCCGTGAACCAGGTGTCGCGCACGAAGCCGGGAATCGCGTCCTGCTTGATGCCGAGCGCGGGCACCCACCAGGCATGGATCACGTCGTTGGCGGTGGTGATGATGCGCACTTTCTTGCCCACCGGGACGACCACCGGGTGGTCCACTTCCACCAGGTAGTGCTCGCCCTTGGGGGCCTTGTTCTCGATCTGCTCGCGCGGAGTCGCGAGCGAGCTGTAAAAGCTGATGCCTTCCTGCAGGTAATCGTAGCCCCACTTCCACTGGTAGCCGGTGGCCTTGATGGTGATGTCGGCGCCGGAGGTGTCCTTCATGGAGATGATGGTCTTGGTCGCCGGCCACGCCATGCCGATCAGGATGAAGAAGGGGATGATGGTCCAGATGATCTCGACGGTGGTGTTCTCGTGGAACTGCTGCGCCTCGTGGCCGACCGACTTGCGGTGCATCACGATGGCGTAGGTCATGGCGCCGAATACCACGACGAAGATGCCGACGATGATCCACATGATCAGCGTGTGCAGATCGTAGATCTCGCGCGCGATGATCGACTGGGGCTCGGGCAGGTTGTACTGGTTGGCCAGAACCGCGCCGGCGGTGAGCCAGGCCGCCGCGGCGGCGATCGATCGTAACCCCTTGCTGATCATGCTTCCCTCACCCCTGTAACCCGGTTGTGATCCTTGTCGCGTCCGCAGCCGCTGCGCTCAACTCGCCACGCGGAGGCGGCGCCTGAGCGCGCGCGCCAGATCCAGGCGTTGCTCGTCGTTCAGGTAGCGGCCGATCTCCAGCTCCCGGCCGTGCGAGCGCAGCGCGAGCCGGCTGCCGTCCCCGTTCGCCACCACCTGCGCCCAGTGGCGATTGAATGTGCCGCGGCGCAGGCTGCCCGCGCTGGTCCACTCTACCTTCACCGTGTCGCCGTCGATCTCGATCTGCTCGTAATCCGCCGCGTGGCGCTCCATGTAGCGGAACGCGAAAAACAGCACGAGCATCTCGAGCCCGGCGAACGGCAGGATCAGCCACGCCCCGAAAGTCGCAAAGGCGGCGGCGATGCCGATCGAGACGATGAAGATCAGCGCAAAAGCGACCAGCCGGCCGGTCGAGCTGAGCGAGTTGTTGCGCCGGGCGACCCGCTTGAACTCGGTCGCGTGCGCCGTCTCGCTGCGTTCCGTTCCTGCGATCATCTTGGGCAAGGAGTTTGTCGGATTTCGGCCCGACAAACTCCTGAGGCAAAACCGCCTGCCAAAAAACAGCAGAATACCCCTTGGAAATTCAAGCGCGACCGTACGTTTGTCCCTGATCGCAGGCCAAGAAGCGTATTTGCGGTGAATCTCATTGAAAAATCGCAGGCGGTTTTGCTGCCAGCGGCCTGTCGGATTTCGAGCCCGACAGGCCGCTGCGTCGAGCGGGTCGAATGTATCACATGGCCCGGTGGCCAAGCAACCAACTTACCCATTAAAACGGACGCTTACGCGCCGTTTTGATCGCTCGCGTTCGAACGGACCGGGTCTGGCCGTTCAACGCTCGCACTGATGCTGATCCCGTCGCTTTGGGCTCGACAAACTTCATCAAGGATGCGAGGTCCAGTTGCGACGCGACCGCGTGCGAGTCGGGAATTGCGGCGTGGGCAATGCGAGCGAGAAGCGGTGCGGGAATGCATTGCTCGAGCGCTTGCACGTTCTCGGCCGCGGCCACCATTTCCGGATCGATGTGGTTGGCGACCCAGCCGGCGAGCTTCAGACCACGGGCGGTGATGACCTCTGTGGTCAACAACGCATGGTTGAGGCACCCGAGCCGCATGCCCACCACCAGCACGACGGGCAACGCGAGACGCGTGGCGAGCTGCGTGGTGTCGACATCAGGGCCGAGCGGCACGTTGAATCCTCCGATCCCCTCCACCACGACCACTTGCGTGCGCGCGGCGAGCGCGTGAAAGGCCCGCTCGATGCGCTTGAGCTCGATGCGTACGCCTGCCTGCTGCGCGGCGATGTGCGGCGCGATGGGCGGAGCAAAGCCATAGGGATTCACTTCCTCGCGCGGCGCGGCGACGTTGGCGGCGGCGACGAGCTGCTCGACATCGCCGGCTGCGCCCGGTGTCACGCCGCTCGCCACCGGCTTCATGCCTGCAGCCGTCATGCCCCGCGCAGCGAAGGCTCGGAGCAGGCTGCACGCGACCAGCGTCTTGCCGACGCCGGTGTCGGTGCCGGTCACGAAGAAACCGTGATTGGTGATTGGTGATTGGTGATTGGACAACGCACTGCCTCTAGCCGTGATGCGGTTTGATGTCGATCACCGGATGCCCGGTAGCGCTCACTCTCGGGGTGGGCTTCCAAGCGTGGCCGTAAACCACCTCGAAGGTCGCGGGCAGCTTGCCGTCGCGGCGCGCGGCTTCGTAGTTCTGCGCCACTTGCGTCAGCAGCACGCGGCCGCCGAGGGCGGGACGCCGGCCGAGGGTCAAGTTGTGCGCGCCCATCGCCTTGAGATCGCGCATCAGCGCCTGGACGTCGGCGTAAGTCAGCGTCACGTGCTCCATGTCCATTACGGGGTCGGCATAGCCGGCCGTGACCATCATGTCGCCGAGGTCGTGCATGTCGATGAAGCGGTGCACGTGGGTGTGGCCGTCCACGCCCTGCCAGGCCGCGCGCAGCTCCTTCAGCGTGTCCGGGCCGAAGCTGCTGAACATCAGCAAGCCGCCGGGCGCGAGCACCCGGTGCATCTCGGCGAAGGTCCGCCGCGGGTCATGCGTCCATTGCAGCGCCAGGTTGGACCAGATCATTCCGGCGGCCCCCGCCGCAAAGGGCAGCTGCTCCATGTCCCCGCACAGCGCGGACAACCGCGGTCCGCCCCGCTCGAACAGGCTGCGCCACCAGCGGCGCCGCGCGCGCGCGCGCCGCGCCATCGCCAGCGCCAGGTCGAGCGCGACGACGCGCGCCCGCGGGTGCCGCGCTAGCAGCCCGGCGAGCGCATTGCCGGTGCCGCTGCCGGCGTCGAGGATCACCGCCGGATCGAGCTTGATGTAATCGAGCCGCGCCAGCATGCGCCGGCATACTTCGTTCTGCAGGACGGCCGCGGCGTCGTAGGTAGCGGCGGCCTGCTCGAACGAGCGCCGCACCAGGCGCTTGTCGAGCGCGAGGCTGTCACTCACCGAAGAACTCCCGCAGCGCGCGCGCCACGCGGCCGGGTTGGGACAGGAACGGCGCATGCGCGCAGGTGCGCAGCAGCGCAAAACGCGCATCGGGCAGCGCCGCGGCGAGCCGGCGTCCGGCCGCCGGCGGCACGATGCGGTCGCGCGCGCCGTGCAGCACGAGCGCCGGCTGCCTCACCCGCGACAGCTCGCGTCGCAGGTCGGCATGCGCCAGGACGCGAAGCCCCGCGGAGAGCGCGCCGTCGGTTGCACTGCCTTCGACGAGTCGCCCCAGCAGCCCAGCGAATCGATTCGTTCGCGCGTCGCCCCTGGCCTGAGCCGCGGCAAACCGCGCGAGCGTCCCGGCGCGGTCGGACTCCAGCCGCTGCCCGAACTCGCGCAGCACCGCAGGGGCCGTTGCGCACGGCCAGCCCGGCCGGCTCATGAAGCAGGGGGTGGTCCCGATCAGCGCCAGGCGTTCGACCTGGTACGGCGCGCGCCGCGCCCAGGCGAGCGCGACTTCGCCCCCGAGCGACCAGCCGGCGACCCGGCACCGCCGCGGCGCTCTCCGCGCGACGGCATCGGCCAGCGCCTGCAGCGTGTACGGCGCGCAGGCCGGGGTCGCGCCATAGCCGGGGAGATCGGGCGCGTGCACGCGAAAGCGCGGCGCCAGCCGCGTCGCCAGCTCGTCCCAGACGCGGGCAGAGCAGCCCCAGCCGTGGAGCAGCACGATATCGAGCGCTTTCTTCATTGCAGCGCTGCAGCGAGGCGCTCGACATCGGCGGCTTCGTGCGCAGCGGAGAGCGAGATGCGCAACCGTGCCGTTCCCCGCGGCACGGTCGGCGGCCGGATCGCCGGGACGAGCAGGCCCGCGCGGGCGAGATCCTCCGACACCGCGACGGCCTCGCCGGCGGCTCCAATCAGCAGCGGCTGTATCGCGGTCGAAGAAGGCGCGAGCCGCCAGCCTCGTTCCAATGCTCGTCTTCCGGTGCCGTCGCGGTCGGGAAGCTTTGGAGATCGGAGAGGGTCACTGGATCGGGGCCAGCGTCCGGGCTTGAGGCGCTCCTGCAGCAGCGCGATCAGTTGCCGCAGGCGCTGCCGCCGCGCATCGCCGTCGCGGATGAGGTCGAGGCTTTTCAGGAGGGCCACCGACAGCAGCGGCGGCGTCGCGGTAGTGTAGACGTAGGGACGCGCGCGCTGCACCAGCACCTCGATCGCGGTCGCGTCGCCCGCGGCAAAGGCGCCGAACACGCCCGCCGCCTTGCCCAGCGTCGCCATATAGATCACGCGCGGCGAGCGCGCGCCGAAATGCGCGAGCGTGCCCCGCCCCTGCGGTCCCAGCACGCCGAAGCCGTGCGCGTCGTCGAGCAGCAGCCACGCCCCGTGGCGCTCCGCCAGGGAGACGAGCGCCGGCACCGGCGCGATGTCCCCGTCCATGCTGAACACGGCATCGGTGACGATGAGCTTGCGGCGCGCCCGCGAGGCGGACAGCAGGCGCTCCAGTGCCGCGAAGTCCAGGTGCGGATAACGCCTGAAATCGGCACGCGACAGCAGCGCGGCGTCGTTCAGCGATGCATGGTTCAGGCGGTCGGCGAATACCCCGTCGCCGCGCCCCACCAGGGCCGTCACGACGCCGATATTGGCCAGATAGCCGGCGGAAAACAGCAGGGCGCGCGGCAGGCCCACGAACGTCGCGAGGCGCTCTTCCAGCTCGCGATGCGCCGTCGTGTGGCCCGACAGCAGGTGCGAGGCGCCCGCGCCGACGCCGTGGCGCGCGGCGCCCTCGCGCGCCGCCTCGATCAGCTCCGGGTGGGCGGCGAGCCCGAGGTAGTCGTTGCTGCAGAAGGCGACATAGTCGCGACCGTCCAGCCGGACGCGCGCGCCCTGCGGGGACTCGAGCGTGCGCCGCGTGCGCTTGAGGTCGCGGGCCTCGAGCTCCTCAAGCTCGGCGCGCACTGCGGCGAATGTTGAATGTTGAATGTTGAATGTTGAATGAGTCACCGCGAACTGCCGGCCGTCTTGACTATCGCGGTGAGCAAACGAATCAACTCCTCGACATCCTTCAGCTCACTGCTGACATCAATACCATTCAGGCTCGATTCCTTGACCAATCGAAGCCAGTACCTTGTCTCGCGCGCTTCCTTTGATGCGATCGCCATTTTGGCGACGAAATCCTTTCGACTTTGCCCCGCCTGGGCCTCCTCAGCTTGAGCGCCAATGCCCGTACCGGCTCTCAAGAGCTGATCCGATATGACGAATTCGCGCTGCTCGCGAAGCTTGTTTGAAAGCTCGATGATGCGAAGTGCGAAATTGAAGCTCTTGGTAAGAATCGCGTTGTCCTGCATCGCAGGCGCAATTCAAAATTTAACATTCAACATTCAACATTAGCGCTATTCGCGCGGCATAGGGCGCAAGCCGAGGCGCGCGAATAGCGCGCGGTCCGCTTCCACGTCGGGATTGCCGGTGGTGAGGAGCTTCTCGCCGTAGAAGATCGAATTGGCGCCGGCGTAGAAGCACAGCGCCTGGATCGCCTCGGACATCTCCTGGCGCCCGGCCGAGAGGCGCACCATGGACTTCGGCATCGTGATGCGCGCGCAGGCGATGGTGCGCACGAACTCCAGCGGGTCGAGCGGCTCCGTGCCGTGGAGCGGCGTGCCCGGGACCTGCACCAGGTTGTTGATCGGCACCGATTCGGGGTACGGATCCATGCTCGCGAGCTGGGCGATCAGCGCCGCGCGCGTGGCGCGCGACTCGCCCATGCCGACGATGCCCCCGCAGCACACATGGATGCCGGCGCGCCGCACGCGTTCCAGCGTCTCGAGCCGGTCGTCCTGGGTGCGGGTGGTGATGATTTCCCCGTAGAACCCGGGCGCGGTGTCGATGTTGTGGTTGTAGTAGTCGAGCCCGGCGGCCTTGAGCTGCTCGGCCTGCCCTTCCCTGAGCAGCCCGAGCGTCGCGCAGGATTCCAGCCCTTCGGCCCGCACCGCCCGCACCATCTCGACCACCCGCTCGAGGTCGCGCTGCCGCGGACCACGCCATGCCGCCCCCATGCAGAAGCGTGTCGCGCCGTTCGCCTTGGCGAGCCGCGCCGCGGCGGCTACCTGCTCCACAGAGAGCAAATCCTCGCTGGCGACGCCGGTGTGATAGCGCGCCGCCTGCGGGCAATACGCACAGTCCTCGGGGCAGCCGCCGGTCTTCACCGACAGCAGCGTGGAGAGCTGCACCGCGTTGGGGTCGAAATGGCTGCGGTGCACGCCATGGGCGCGGTGGATCAGGTCGTTGAACGGGGCATCGAACAGCGCCGCGACCTGGCGGACGCTCCAGGGCGCGTCGGAGCGCGGAGCAGGGGCCGGCGAAACGTTGAGCAGGGGCCCCGCTTGCGGGGATGCGACCGTGGAGCCGGCCATAGGCGCGTCGATGCCGGCCCTGTGCGCGTCTTCGGGGTCAGATCCCCAAAGGGGCCCCTCTTCCGCCCTACGACGCGCCCCGTCTTCGGGGATGCGACCGTGCAGGCGCGCATCGTCCGCGGACCGCCGCGTGGTTGCGCCGGCCATGCGGGTCGCGCTCGATGACTGATCGACGTTCGCATCCTGCTGAGCAGCGGACGTCTTGTCAGCGGCAGCGGCGCCGGACTCGTTATGGTGGGCAGGCTTCATGGTCTCTCACAATGGGAAGAATCCGGCTTGTTGAAACACTGGCATGTTCGGCCGGGCGTCGCAGCGTGTCAAATTTCAGCAGGCGCTTTCTGAACGGCTGCCTCGATATTGCACGATGGCGGCAGGCGTGCCAGCTGTGCGGCGCCGGGTGCGAGCAGGGGATGCTATGCGGGCCATGCCGGGAAGACCTGCCATGGCTGCCGGCGCGCCGCTGCGTTCAGTGCGCGGTGCCCCTCGCCAGCGGCAGGATCTGCGGCGCCTGTCTCCACCGCCCGCCGCGGTTCGAGCGCGTGGAGGCGGCGTTCGCCTACCGTTTCCCGGTGGACGGCCTGGTCCAGGCCTGCAAGTACGGCGGCCGGCTCGCGCTCGCGGGCCTGCTGGGCGGAGAGCTCGCGCGCGTCGTCACGGGCGGCGTGGACGCGATCGTGCCGATGCCGCTGGCCCCGCGCCGGCTGGCGGAGCGGGGCTTCAACCAGGCGCTGGAGATTGCGCGCCCCGTGGCCCGCGCCACGCGGCTGCCGCTCCTGCGCAGTGCCTGCCGCAAGATCACCGACACGCCCGCGCAGGCCGCGCTGCCGTGGGACGAGCGCGCGCGGAACATCCGGCGCGCTTTCGTCTGCGACGCCGACTTCCGGGGAATGCGGATCGCGGTGGTCGATGACGTATTGACGACTGGGGCAACGCTCAACGAGCTCGCCCGCGTGCTGCGCAAGGCAGGCGCGGTCGAGGTGGTCGGGTGGGTCGTCGCGCGGACGCTGCCCCGTTAAGCCGTCAGCCCTCAGTCCTCAGCCTTCAGCCTTCAGGCTGCCCGCTCGCAACGCTTCCTCCGCGTGCGCGCATTACGGAGCCGCGACGCGCTGCTGATGGCTGACAGCTGACAACTGACGGCTTACTGCAACTGCTTGATGCGCTGCTCCGCGAAAGCGGCGAGCTCGGGATGAAGGTTGCCGTTCGCGCGAGCGCGGAGATAGGCGTCCTGCGCCTCGGCGTTGCGCTTGAGCGCCTGCAGGGACATGCCGAGCCCGATCCACCAGACGCCCACCGTGGGCTTCGCCCGCAACGCCGAGCGAAACTGCTCGATCGCCTCCTCGTGCCGCCCCTGCCGCTGCAGCAGCGCCGCGAGAAACGCGGCGTAGTCGGGATTGCCCTGGGCGTAGCGGTGGCCGTCCTGCATGGTCGTAATCGCCTGGGCGTTGTCGCCGCGGTCCACCTGCAGGCGCGCGAGCGTCACCGTGAATCCGCTCTGCTCCGGCGAGAGGCGGATGCCGTCCTGCAGCAAGCGCTCCGCCTCGGCATACTGTCCGGCCTTTACCAGCAGGCCCACCAGGCCCTGGCGCGCGCCGTGATGCTCGGGAAGATAGCTCAAGGCCGCCTGGAATCCCGCCTGGGCCTCGGCGAGGCGCCCCTGCTGCAGCAGCCCGCCGGCATTGCGATACTCGTTGTCCGCGAGCTCCTGCGCCGTGGGCGGGCGCTCCAGCTTGCGGATCTGCGGCCGGCCTGCTGTGGCAGCGGCGGCCTTCTTCGCGGGCTTGGCGGAATCGCCTCCGACCGACAGGACAGCTTCGGGGCGGACCGGGGTGGGAGGCTGCGACGCCGCGGTGTGCGCCGGCGCGGGCGCGCCGGAACTTTCCACCGGCACCGAAGAAAGCTCGAGGGTCATGCGCGCCGCGGGCGGCTCCAGGAGCAGGCTTTCGATGCGCTCCTCGGGCTGCGCCGGCGCGGTGACTCCAGCGGAAGCCGACACGACGCGCTCAATGGTGGCTTCGGCCCCGGAGCGCGGCGGAGGCGCGGACATCTCCGGCCCTGGCTCGTACGCGGCGAACACGAACCACCCGGTGGCGATCGCCGCGCAGGCGATGGCCGCCCCGCCGGCGACCCAGCCCCAGTCGATCTCCCTGTCCTCGGGCAGCGCGCGCACGTGGCTCGGCAGCGCGGCGCGCTCCGCCGGGCCCGCCCGGCGACGTTCGAGATCCAGCAGCAGCTGGTTGATGACGCTCATACGAGCAAGACCCACCCCACGCTGCCCGCCGAAAGCACCAGCATGGCGAACCCTAGCCACCACCACGGCCGCGGCTGCTGCGCGGCCGGCGTATCCGCCGCCGCCTGGCGCACGTGCGCGGGCGTCACTTCCTGCGCCCCCTCTCCGTACGCGAGCAACATTGCCTTGTGCGCGAGGATATTGACGAGGCGCGGCACCCCGCCGCTCGCCCGGTGGATCAGCCGCGCCGCGCCCTTGCTGAACAGCTGGGTCCCCTTGTAGCCCGCCACGCGCAGCCTGTGGGCGATGTACTGGTCCACCTCGTCGCGCCCGAGCGCCGTCAGCCGGTACTGGAAAGTGATGCGCTGCTTCAGCTGCCGCACGGACTCGCCCGCGAGATTGTGGTCGAGCTCGGGCTGGCCGAACAGCACCACCTGCAGGAGCTTGCGTTTTTCCGTCTCCAGGTTGGTGAAGAGCCGCAGCGCTTCGAGCGTCTCGACCGGCATGGCCTGGGCCTCGTCCAGGCACAGCACCACGGTCTTGCCCTGGCGCGCGAAGTTGAGCAGCCCGCGCGTGAACTCCTTCAGCACGTGGTGCTGGTCGGCGTCGCGCGGCAGCGTGACGCGCAGCTCCTCCGCCAGCGCGAACAGCAGCGTGCGCGGCTCGAGATAGGGGTTGGGGATGTAGGCCGAGACGTGGCTCGGGTCGATGGCCGCGAGGAACCGGCGGCACAGCAGCGTCTTGCCGGTGCCGACTTCCCCGGTGATCTTGATGAAGCCCTCGCCGTTCTTGACCGCGACCAGCAACGTATTGAGCGCCTCCTGATGCGTGTTGCAGGCGTACGCAAAGCTGGTATCGGGGGTGATCCCGAACGGCATTTCGCGAAGCCCGAAGTGGCTTCTATACATGTTCCACGTTCCGGGTTCCGGGTTCCGGGTCCTTGAACCTTGAACCTTGAACCTTGAACCTCATCATTGGGGCGGTTGCGGCTGCGAGGGCTGCGGGCCCCTCAGCGCCCGGATGCGCTCGCGCGTGTCGGCGAGGTCGCGCTGCCATTCGCTGTCGCTGTGGATGATGGTGGGCTTCAGCAGGATCACGATCTCGCTCTTGATGGTGCGCGTGTTGCGCTGCTGGAACAGCGCGCCTACGCCGGGGACGTCGCCGAGGCCGGGGACCTGGGAGTTGACCGTCGCGGAGTCCTGGCGCATGAGCCCGCCGATCGCCACGATGTTGCCGTCCTGCACGCGCACGATGGTGTCAGTCTCGTTGACGCTGGACGACGCCAGCGGCAGCTGGAACACTCCGAGTTGGGTGCCGAGATTGATGGTTTTGGTCTGCTCTATCACCCGGCTCACCTGCGGATGGACGTGCAGGATGATGTTGTTGCTCTCGTCGATCTGCGGCGTCACGTCCAGCGCGACCCCAGAGAAAAACGGCTGCACAGTAATAGTGGGCGAGGTGACGGTGCCACCGCCGGTGGTAGTCGTAGTAGTCGAAATGTTGGTGACGAAGAAGTCGTCGGTGCCGACCTTCAACACCGCCTTCTGGTTGTTGAGCGTCGCCACGCGCGGGCTGGAGAGCACGTTGACGCTCCCCTGCGTGTCGATGAAGGCGAGCAGCGCCGCGAAATCGGAGGTCTGGAGCGCCAGGCCGAACACGGCGCCCGGCGTGGTCGCCCCGGTGACCAGGGACGCCGCGGCCCCGAGCGTAGCCGTGAAATTTGAGGCCGGATCAATGGAGCCGTCCGGCAGCAGCGCGGTGGGCGAAGAGATCGGCCCGGTGGGTTGGAGGGTCGTGCCCGGGCGTATCACGCCGCCGGCCACGCGGCTGTTATTGCGCTGATTGAAGCCCGCCCAATTGATACCGGCCTCGAAGCCCTCGCGCAGCTCGACTTCGAGGATCTTCGCCTCCAGCACCACCTGGCGCTCCACGATCAGCTGCATCGCCTTGAGAAACGACTCGACCGAGCGCAGCTCCGCCGGCAGCGCGCGCACCACGATCACGCCGGACTGCGGGTTGACGATGACGTTGCGCCCGTCGCCCGCGCCCACGATGGCGGTCAGCGACCGGACGATATCGCCCCAGAAATTGCTTTCGGAAGACGTCGTGACGCGCGAGCTCTCGGTGAGCCGCTGCGGCAGCGCGCCGGTCGAAGTCGGCGCCGCCGCGCCGGGCACGCCCGGTGCCGCTGTCGGCGCGTCGGTGATCGAGCCCGAGCTCACCCGCACATCGCTCTTGCCGCTGCGGCTCGCCTGCAGATAGTTGACCTTGAACACGCGCGTCTGCAGGCTCACCGACTGTACCGTGATGCGATTGCCCTGCACCCGGTACTCGTAGCCGTAGAGGTCGCGCAGGGTTTCGAGCGCCTCCAGCACGGTGACGTCCTTCAGGTTCACCGAGATGCTGTCGCGCACGTCGGGGTGGACGACCATGCTGTAGCGCGTGCCGGAGACGATGGCCATGAACACCTGGCCCGCCGGCGCGTTGTTGACGTTCAAGTCGAAGCGCGGCTCGAGCGGCCGGCCCTCCACCTTCGGCAGCTCGACCACCAGCGGCGGCAGCAACGCCCGGCTGACCGCGTCGGCGGGGGCGGGCTTGGCGCGCCCGACCATCGCCCGGTCCATGTCTCCGGTGATCTGGTCGTGGACCTGGTCGCGCCGGTCCCACGTGCCGCAGCCGGCCGCCGCGCTCGCGGCGATTGCCAGGATAAGGAAATTTCGTCTCATCGTTGTGCTC
>JBIOVQ010000151.1:0-3800 GCA_044867805.1 Burkholderiales bacterium
TGCCGATGCGGACGTTGACGCCCGCGTTGCGCAGGATGGTCTGCAGCACCACGAGGTTCTGCAGGTAGAACTGGTTGCGGGTGTGGTTCTCGGGCACCAGCACCATGCCGCGCGCGTCCGGGCAGGCCTTCTCGATCGCGCTCATCGCGGCCTGCACGCACAGGGGATGGAACTGGGGATTGAGGTTGTTGAACCCGCCCGGGAACAGGTTCGTGTCCACCGGCGCGATCTTGAAGCCGCTGTTTCTCAGGTCCACCGAGCAATAGAACGGGGCCGAGCGCTCCTGCCACTGGCCGCGCAGCCAATGCTCGGCGTCCGCCTGCGCGGCCAGCAGGCGCCGCTCGAGATCGGGCAGGGGTCCGGCGAGCGCGGTGGTGAGGCGGGGAACGGTCATCGGCATCCCAGTGGGATGCCTATTGTAGCGGATGCGTTCCGCGGGGCTTCCGGCCGCGCAATCCCGCGCCAAAACAACGGATTGCCCTGCGGCAACCGGCGAAAAAACGGGCGCCCGCAGGCGCCCGTGAGCACTCACTTCCGGGACGGAAGCTTACATATGGTAGGCAGTCTCGCCGTGGGAGTTGACGTCGAGGCCTTCCCGCTCCTCCTCCGTCACGCGCAGCCCCACGGTGAGGTCGGCGATCTTGAAGGCGATCAGCGCCACGATGCCCGTCCAGACGATGGTGACGCCCACCGCCTGCGCCTGCGTCCAGACCTGGGACCCGATCGAATACTCGGCCGCGGTGATCATCTTGCCCGTTACCCAGTCGGCGGTGAAGCCGGGGCCGCCCAATCCGGGGGCGTTGAATACGCCCGTCAGCAGCGCGCCCAATATGCCGCCGACCGCATGCACGCCAAACACGTCCAGCGCGTCGTCGGCGCCCAGCCAGCGCTTCAACTGGTTTACCGCCCACAGGCACACGATGCCTGCGGCGGTGCCGATGACGAACGCGCCGGCGATACCGACGTTGCCCGCGGCCGGCGTAATCGCGACCAGTCCGGCGACCACACCCGAAGCCGCGCCCAGCATGGATGGCTTGCCCTTGAACAGCCACTCGGCAAACGTCCACGAAAGCACAGCGCACGCGGTGGCGAGGAAGGTGTTGATGAAGGCGAGGGTGGCCGAGTTGCCCGCTTCGAGGGCGGAGCCGGCGTTGAAGCCGAACCAGCCCACCCACAGGAGCGATGCCCCGATCATGGTCATCGGCAGGTTGTGCGGCGTGAGTGCTTCCTTACCGAGGCCGACGCGCTTGCCGACGAGGTAGGCCCCCACCAGGCCCGCGATCCCGGCATTGATGTGCACTACCGTCCCGCCCGCGAAGTCGAGGGCGCCCCATTGCCAGAGCAAGCCGGCCTTGGCATTCAACCCCTCCACGAGCTTGGGATCGGTATAGGCGTCCGGCCCCATCCAGAACCAGACCATGTGCGCGATCGGCGCGTAGGCGAAGGTGAGCCACACCGCGACGAAGATCAGCACCGCCGAGAACTTGATACGCTCGGCGAAGGCGCCAAGGATCAGGCAGCAGGTGATCGCGGCGAAGGTCGCCTGGAACGCGACGAACAGCAGTTCGGGAATGACGACTCCCTTGCTAAACGTGGCGGCCGTGCTGAACACTCCGGTGGTGGAATCGAAGGTGCCCTTCAGAAACAGCCGATCGTAAAAACTGCCGAAGTAGGCGTTGCCCTCGGTGAAAGCCAGGCTGTAGCCGTAGATGCACCACAGCACGGTGACGAACGAGAACGTCACCAGCACCTGCATCAGCACCGAGAGCATGTTCTTCGCCCGCACCATGCCGCCGTAGAACAGCGCCAGCGCGGGCACGCTCATCATGAGCACCAGCGCGGTGGAAGTGAGCATCCAGGCGACGTCGCCCTTGTTCGGCGTGGGCGGCGGCGGAGCTTTCGCCTCTTCCTTCTTTTCTTCCTTGGCTGGGGCCTTCATGTCGGCCGCCGGCTTGTCCTGGGCGAACGCGACCAGCGGCATCGTGTTCAAGCCCAGCACGCCGAGCATCGTCAGAACGGCAACCAGTTTTGTGATGAATCTTCTCATTGCTGTCTCCCTATAGCGCCTCCGCGCCGGTCTCGCCGGTGCGGATGCGGATGACCTGCTCGAGATCGAAGACGAAGACCTTGCCGTCGCCGATCTTGCCGGTATTGGCGGATTTCTCGATCGCCTCGATCACCTGCTCGAGCAGATCGCTCTTGATCGCGGCCTCGATCTTGACCTTGGGCAGAAAATCCACCACGTATTCGGCCCCCCTGTAGAGCTCGGTGTGTCCCTTCTGCCGCCCGAACCCCTTGACCTCGGTGACGGTGATGCCGGTCACGCCGATGGCGGACAAGGCCTCACGCACCTCGTCAAGCTTGAACGGCTTGATGATTGCGGTGACGAGTTTCATGCGGTTTCCCCAGTGAAAGGGGACCGGCCGCCAGGCCGGCCCCGGTTTGCGTCGTTAGAAGGTTTTCTGGACGAAGACGGTGACGCCGCCATCGCCGAGTTTCGTGCCGGCGGCTGTGTAGAAGTTCTCCTGGTCGGTGCTCATGCTGGTGTCGGTGTAGAACACGCCGACCGTGAAATCCTTTGGCAGGCTGTAGTTCATACCCAGCTTCCAGTCCTTGTAGGAAGCGAACGAATCGTTGCTCACTCCACTGGTCGTGCCCTCGTACTCCTGCATGCCGTAATGGGCGATGAGCGTGAGCTTCGTGTTGGGGATGGGGTAGGTGGCTGTCAGATCCAGGTAGTAGGTTCCCTGGCTGTCGCCGACGCCGAAGGTCTTGTCCTTCAGGCTGTATGAAAGCTTCGCGGAGAGCCACTTCCAAGTGAGGGCGCCGTACAGCTCGAGCGTATCCGCCTTATTAACGCCAGGCGCGACATCCCCCGGATACCAGTAGTAGAGCAGGCCCACGTCGTAGCCGAAGTCGGTCCTGCCAATGGTCCCCTTGTAGCCGCCGTAGATGTCCAGCTCCAGGCTGCCGCCTGCGCGGTAAGCGCCGCTGTCTTGCAATACACTCACGTTGGATCCCCAGGTGCCTGCGTAGAAGCCGCCCGAGTGCGCGTAGTCGAGGCCGCCCTGCAACGCCGGTTCCTCGTTGGTCTGGGTCAGGCCGCGAAATACGTACTGGCTGAAGATCCCGACGTTGCCGGTGATCGTGTGCGGCGAAGCCGGCTCGGCGGCCGGCGCGAGCCCGGATCCCAGCGCGGCTGCAGTGAGCCCTGCAATGACTGTCTTCTTGAACATGGTTGGCCCTTTCGTTGTTAACGAACTGCAATATTGCGCAGCCCTTAAGAGCATGGATCGTGCCAAGCTACTAGCTGTTTAAAAACAGCAGGATAGAAAGCATGATCCCGGGCCGCACCAGTGATAGGCACCAAACTAGTGCGTCGGTTCAGGCGGGCGCACCAACTCTGTGCCTGTCGGCTAATCTACATCGCAAGGCCGGCTCAGGGAACCGTGCCGGTTGCGGCGTGTAGGAAAATAACAACTTCCCTCCGCCCCACGAGACGGACATGGCCGACACCCGGCTACTGGAAGAGATCGACCGCAGGATGAAGGACATCCTCGCCCGCAGCCCCGCAGCGGACCTCGAGAAGAACCTGCGGGCGCTGCTGCAATCCGCGTTCAGCCGGCTCGACCTGGTGACGCGCGAGGAGTTCGACGTGCAGCGCGAGGTGCTCGCCCGCACGCGCGCGAAGCTGGCCGAGCTCGAGGCGAAGCTGGCCGAGCTCGAAAAGACGGTGATTAAGTGATTAGGTGATTAAGTGATTGAGTAAGCGTCCGCACAACGAGTCTGGAAGTAGGTTA
>JBIOVQ010000152.1:0-4285 GCA_044867805.1 Burkholderiales bacterium
ACGAACGTCGAGCCCCAGCGCGCGCCGCTCATCGACGCCGATTCCTCGAGCTCCTTGTGGATCTGCACCATCGAGGCCGTGTTGTAGCGGATGCCGTAGGGCATGAAGCGCGTCACGTAGGCGAGCAGCAGGATCCAGATGGTGCCGTAGATGCCGATGTTGAAGTTGAGATAGAACACCATGATCGACAGCCCGAGGACGAGGCCCGGGAAAACGATCGGGAGCGACGCCAGGTTGTCGAGCAGCCAGCGTCCCGGGATCTTCGTCTTCACCACCATCCAGCAGATCACGGAGGTGACCAGCATGATGATGGTCGCGCTGCCGAGGCACAGCAGCAGGCTGTTCCAGATGGCGCGCGCGAACGTCGGATGATTGAGGATGAAGCGGTAAGGCTCGAGGGTCAGGTTCTGGAGCGCGGCGATCGACGGCACGCTGTAGTACTTCTGGACCGACGACCACAGCAGCACCAGCAGGGGTGACGCGACGATCAGCAGGAAATAGACGATAAAGATCGCCGCCGTGAGGTAGCGCCAGCGGCCGAGATCGATGCGGCGCGGCCGGAAGCCCTTGCCCGTGACGGTCGAGTAGCGGTGCCCGGACGCCGACAGACGGGACTGGAAGTAGATCCCGACGGAAGTGATCGCGAGCAGGGTCACCCCGTAGGCGGCGGCCAGCCCCACCTGGCTCGGATAGCGGTGGATGGCCTCGAAGATCGCCGAGGTGAAGACGAAGACCCCGCCCGGCATCCCGAGCAGCGCGGGGACCTCGAACGACTCGATCGCGCGCACGAACAGTATCAGCAGCGTCGCGAAGATAGCCGGCCACGAGAGCGCGAGCGTCACCCGGCGCACCACCTGCCAGAGATTCGCGCCGCTCATGGACGCCGACTCCTCCAGCGCGGGATCCATCGAGCGGAACGCCGCGGTCATCAGCAGGAACGCCATCGGCGAATAGTGCAGCCCGTCCACCCAGATCATGCCCCACAGCGTGTAGACGTTGAAGAACACGGTGTCGGTCTGAAACCAACTTTGGAGCAGGAGGTTGAAAATGCCGATCTTGGGGCTGGCGAGCATGATCCACGAGATCGTGAACAGGATCCCGGGGATGATGAGCGGCACCAGCGCCAGGCTGAAGAACAGCCCTTTGAAAGGCGTGTTGGTGCGCTCGTTCATCCAGGCCAGCGCCGTGCCGACGACGAGAGAGAACGCCGCCGTCCCGGTGGCGAACACCACCGAGTTGACGAAGAGCTTCGCCGTCTCCAGGCTGGTGTAGGCCGCGGCGTAGTTGCCGAGCGTGAATACCGCGGGCTTCGCCGCCGTGTGCGGAGTGAAGAAGCTCTGCCACAGCAGGAACCCGAGCGGGATCAGCGCGAGATACGTGACGATGGCGACGCACAGGCCGAGGATCACCCACTTCAAGTCGAGGCGCAGGCGGGAGGCCGCCGTGCCCGAGTGCGCGGTCATCGCCTGCATGCCTGCGCCTCGACAAAGGATGAAGGATGAAGGCGGAAGGATGACCGTCGCGCTGCGCGCGACAACGACAGGTCCCTCCCTTTCACTGTCGTCCGGTCGGAATCCGAGCGGGCGCAGCGACGAGAAGCGTGCACCGGCCGGGCGTCGGCGAAAGGCCGGGGCCTGATGTTGTCAGGCGAAGCCTGACGGTCGGCCTCCGTCATTTCGGCGGGAAAATTCGAACTCAGCACGTCGACCGACTCGCGCGCCACCGGGGGTCGCATCCCGCAAGCGGGGCCCTGCTCCGCCCCTCGACGCGCATCCTTCATCCTTCCGCCCTCATCCTTTTCTTTTTTGGTGGTGGAAATGGTCGCGCACGTGGCTGTGCCCGTGGCCGTGATCATGAGGGTGGTCATGATCATGATCGTGAGGGTGGTGATGGCCGTGGCCGTGGTGGTGGTGGCCCGGATCGTTCGGGTGGCGCGGGTCCTCGCTGAATACCAGCGACTTGATCGTCACCGGCACCGTATGCGACGGCAGGCGGATGCGGCCCAGGTCGATGTAGTCGAGATCCCACAACGTCACTCCGTCGATCACCAGGATCTCGTTCTTCAGCTTCAGCTCCTCGCGCAGTATCGCGCCGAGGGTCTGCGCGATGTCCCCGTCCAGCACGATATAGAGCGCCTTGCCGCCGGCGATCGTCCGCTGCATGCCCTGCACGATACCCTGCGCGAAGGCGGCGATGCGCGGGTAGGACGGCGCGCCGCGCCAGCGCAGCGCGAGCGCCACCTCGGCGGCGCCCTCCTGGAGATCGAAAGCGGAGAAGTGGCCGCGTATCGCGCGCGCAAGCTCCGCGGGAACGATGTCCTCGCCGCACTCGTAGGGCGGCTGCAGCACCTGCAGGTTCTTGCGCGGCAGCAGGTCGCCCGGGCTCGAGATGTAGATCGTGTTGCCGGAGAGCTGCACGCTGTACTCGGACGCGCCGACGGCCGTGGCGCGGATGCATTCACCGGGCGGCAGCAGCGGCCACGGCAGCGCTCCTTGTTCGAGGCGGCGCGCGATGGCGGAGCCAAGCAGCTTTCCCATGTCGCCGAATTCGCGGGATTCCCTGCCGTACACGTACTCGCCGACGCCGCCCGAAACCATGACGCCGTCGATCCGGCCGAGCTCCTGGATGGGGTCGGTCAGGTACAGGTGCTCGATGGCGTGGGGCAGGGGACGCTTCCGGATCGCCGCGATCAGCGCGTCGGCCATCCAGTCCGCGACCCGCGCCATCTCCTCCCGCGTCGCGCGGTCGCCCGCTTTCCACGAAAAGCCCGCTTCCGCCGCGAGATGGCGGCCGGCGGGGTCGAGACGGACGATGCGGCCCTGCTCGTCCACCACTTGCAGCCGCCCGCCGATGTGCACCGCCGCCATGCCGACGATGCGGCCTTCGTCGACCACCGCGAGCTTGGTCGTGCCGCCGCCGATGTCGATGTTGAGTATCCGCTTGTGCTCGTCGTGGGAAACGCGCGCTGCGCCCGAGCCGTAGGCCGCGAGCATTGCTTCCAGGTGGTGGCCGGCAGCCGCGCACACGAATTCCCCGCCCTCCTCGGCGAGCAGCGCCGCAATCGCTTCCGCGTTCTGCCGGCGCAGCGCTTCGCCCGTCAGGATCACGACGCCGGAATCGATCTGGTCGGGGTGCAGCCCGGCCCTGGCGTAGGCCTCGTCGATGATTTCCGCCAGCCGCTCGTCGTCGATCCGCTCCTGGTCGCGGTACGGCGTCAGCTCCACCGGCGACTGGAACAGGGTCTCGCGGGAAACCACGCAGTAGCGGCTGGAGAGGTCTTCACCGAGCCGGCGCAGGTGGATGCGAGAGAAGATGAGCTGCGTTCCGGCGGAGCCGATGTCGATGCCGACGCTCGTCAGCGAAACGTGGTCCTGCACCCACAGCGGGTTGCTTTCGGGCGCGCCCTCCGGCCCGAAATCGTCGTGATCGTGGTCGGCGTCCTCGCCGTCGTGGGTATGGCCGACGTCCGCGCCGTACTGGTGGTCGACGAGGCTATGACCGGGCTTTTTGGGCGACATGCCGCTAGCCCGGTGCTCCGCCTGAAGGATGAAGGCGGAGGGATGAAGGATGACCTTGCCCGAATGTTCCTTCGCTTTCGCTACGCCCGCTCAGATTCCGACCGGACGTCAGTGAAAGGGAGGGGCCTGTCTTGGTCGCGCGGAGTGCGACGGTCATCCTTCCGCCTTCATCCTTCATCCTTAGGCTCCATCAGGGAGTCAGCGATAGAGCTCGGGATACTTGGCGCGCACCCGCGCCGCCAGCTCCGGCGAGCTCTCGCACACCTTGGGGAAGCTGTCGATGAGCTCGTAGGGGCGGCAGGCGTCGATCACCATGCGCGTGTTGTAGGGCCGCGTCTTGTCGGTGACGAGGGTGTCGAGCCGCGACGACCAGCAATGGTCGAGCGTCGTGGTGCGCGATTTCGGGTCGCAGCGCGTCCCCATCGCCCAGATCACGTCGTGGATGTCGGTCGGATCCACGTCGTCGTCCACCACCACGATCCAGCGGCTCACGTAGCCGACCGAGGCGATTTGCGAGGCGACCAGCCCGGCCTGCGTCGAATGGCCGAAATAGCGCTGCTTGATCGAGACCACGCAAAACGTGCGGCCCGCGCCGGCCTGATGCAGCCACGCGCCGCGCACGTCCGGGATCCCCGCGGCCTCGAGCGCGTCGAGCAGCGCCGCCGAGCGCAGGAAGCAGCGCTCGAAGAGGTGCGAGTGCGGCGGCTTCTGGCTCGCCGCGCAGGTGAGGATCGGGTCGTTGCGGTGGTAGATGCGCTTGATGCGGA
>JBIOVQ010000153.1:0-3416 GCA_044867805.1 Burkholderiales bacterium
GCGCGAGGCCAAGGACATGGTAGAGGCCTTCTTCGAGGAGATTCGTGGCGCCTTGGAGCGGGGGGAAAGCGTCAAGCTTTCCGGGTTCGGCAACTTCCAGCTCCGCGACAAGCCGCAGCGCCCGGGCCGCAATCCCAAGACCGGCGAGGAAATCCCCATCACGGCGCGCCGTGTCGTGACGTTCCACGCGTCGCAGAAGCTGAAGGCGATGGTGGAGCAGAACTACCATGGAAGCAAGTCATAGCACGCGCACCCAGCTCCCGCCGATTCCGGCGAAGCGCTACTTCACCATCGGCGAAGTAAGCGAGCTGTGCGGCGTGAAGCCGCACGTGCTGCGCTATTGGGAGCAGGAGTTCACGCAGCTGAAGCCGGTCAAGCGCCGCGGCAACCGGCGCTACTACCAGCACCACGAGGTGCTGCTCATCCGCCGCATCCGCGAGCTGCTCTACGACCAGGGCTTCACCATCAACGGCGCCCGCAACCGCCTGGACGAGATCGTTGCGGAGCCCGGGCGCGCCGCGCGCGGTCCGCGCGCGAATCTTGCGACGCTGCGCAAGGAAATCAAGACCGTCATCGAGGTTCTGCGCGGCTGATGCTGCCGCGCTGCCGTTTTTCAGGTTTTCTTACGGCGGGCGCTCGCGCGCTGCTGATATAATCCGCGTTCTCGGGGCGTAGCGCAGACTGGTAGCGTACCGGCATGGGGTGCCGGTGGTCGTGAGTTCAAATCTCACCGCCCCGACCAGACAAAAAATGGCCTGCAAGAGTGCTTGTAGGCCACTCTTTTTTGAAGGATGAAGGCGGAAGGGTGAGCCGGGGTTTCGAAGAACGTGCCTGCGCACGTTCAAGCCGGCGAACGCCTGGCGCGATGCAGCGCGACAGGCCGGGGGAAGGATGACCTGCCTTCTTGGCTTTCCGATCCGCGTGTATCTGCGTTTATCTGCGGTTCCGATCGTTCTCAGTTTTTCAGGCGCACTTTCTTGCCCAGATGCGCGCAGTCGGCGTCGGTCTTGAGGCCGGCCGCGCGTATGCCGTGCGCCGCCAGTTCCTCATCGCGGGATTCGACATCGCCGGTCACGCCAACGGCCCCGATCACCTGGCAGCGATCGTCCCTGATCAGCATGCCGCCACCTTCCGCGAAGATCCGGCCGTCCGCCGCCTTCATGAGGTAGCTCATGAACAGCGGCCGTTCCTCGGCGCGCGCCCGCACCAGGCTCGAAGAACGGCCCAGCGCCAGCGCGGCGTACGCCTTGCCCAGCGCCATCTCGAACCGCATCATCGCGGACCCATCTTCCTTCTTGAACGCTACGACGCGAGCGCCGATATCGGTTATTACAACGGCGAGGGGACGGCAATCGAACTCGCGCCCGCGCGCGAGGATGGCGTCGATGATGCGTTCGGCCTGTTCCAGCGTAACCGTGCTCAAGATCCCCCCGTTGGTGACCCATAATATACTGTTGCGCGTGCCGCCCGGAATGACGCCGTTCAGCGCGAACAAACAATACGACGAGGAGAGAGAGCACATGACCATAGCCGGCATTCGAGACGCCGCAACCGCGGCCATTCTCGGCATCGCCCTGATCGCATCCGGCCTGCCCGGAGCGCAGGCGGCCGAGGCGTATCCCAGCAAGCCGATCCGCCTTCTGGTGGGCTTCGCGCCGGGCGGCGCCAACGACCTCGTGGCGCGCGCGGTGGCCGCGCGGCTATCGCCGCGGCTCGGCCAGCAGGTCGTCGTGGAGAACCGTGCGGGGGCGGGCGGCAACATTGCCACCGAGCTCGGGGCAAGGGCCGCGCCCGACGGCTACACGATCCTGATGGCTTCCGTTGCTTCCTTCGCGATGAGCCCGGCCCTGCTCGGCAAGGTGCCATTCGATCCGATCAACGATTTCGCGCCGGTCACGCAGGCGGTGCTGGTGACCGCGATACTTTCCGTGCACCCGTCCATGCCGGCGAAGACGCTCAAGCAGTTCGTGGCGATGGCCAGGAAACAGCCCGGGAGAATCAACTACGCGTCGCCCGGCACGGGCAGCATCGCGCACCTCGCGTTCGAGCGATTCTGGAAGGTCGCGGACATCCGGCTGAACCAGGTCCCGTACAAGGGCGGCGGCCCGGCCGTGACCGATGCGATCGCCGGGCACGTCGAGAGCATCGCCGGGTTGATCTCGACCCAGACCCCGCACATAAGAGCCGGAAGGCTGCGGGCGCTGGCCGTGACCAGCGCCAAACGGTCGGTCGCAACGCCCGAAGTGCCCACGATCGCGGAGTCCGGCTACCCGGGTTTCGAGTCCAGCGGCTGGCTCGGCTTCGTGTTTCCGGCGAAGACGCCGAAGGCGATCGTCGACCGCATGCACAAGGAGATGGTCGCCGTGCTCAACCTGCGGGAGGTGCAGGCGCAGCTGGAGGACCTCGGCCTCGACGCGGAGCCCAACGACCCGGCTTCCTTCCACGCGCTGATCAAGTCCGACCACGCCAGGTGGGATCGCGTGGTCGCCGAGGCCGGGTTGCGCCAGAAGTGAGCCATTGAACCGTGAGCCGTGAGCCGGCGGAACGCATCGCCCTAACCGGACGGACCGCGGATCCGGGATCACGGCTTGCGCTCTGATGGACAGCCGCGTCCGTATCGCCTGCATCCAGCTCAATTCGGGGAGCGATTACGCCGCCAATCTCGCGGCGCTGGACGGGTTGACGCGTGAAGCCGCCGCCGGCGGCGCCAGGCTCATTTTTTCCCCCGAATACGCCCTGATGATGGACGGCAGCGGGCGTGTGATGCGCGAGAAGGCGTTCGACGCGGCAGGGGAGCCGGCGGTGTCCGCGCTCGCGGCGCTGTCGCGGGAGCTCGGCGTATGGCACCTCGCCGGCTCGCTGACTCTGAGGAGCGACGACGGGCGCATGTTCAACCGGTCGGTGCTGTTCTCCGACCGCGGCGCGGCAGCTGCTGCCTACGACAAGATCCACATGTTCGACGCCACGCTGCCCAGCGGCACGGTGATCCGCGAATCGAGCGCCTATCGTCCGGGCGAGCGCGCGGTGATCGCCGAGACGCCCTGGGGCCGCCTCGGGATGACGGTCTGCTACGACTTGCGCTTTCCCCATCTGTACCGTGCCCTGGCCCAGCGCGGGGCGCTCATGCTGGCGATACCGTCGTCATTCCAGCGCGAGACCGGAAAGGCGCACTGGCACACGCTGCTGCGCGCGCGGGCCATCGAGAACGGTAGCTTCGTGATCGCGGCCGCGCTGTGCGGCGACCACCCCGGCAAGCGCATGACCTACGGGCACTCGCTGGTAGTGGACCCATGGGGCGACGTGCTGGCCGACGGCGGGGAATCCCCGGGGGTGGTCTACGCCGATCTCGACCTGTCGCGGGTGGAAGCGGTGCGCGCCATGCTGCCGTCGCTCGCCCACGACCGGCCCTTCGCGCC
>JBIOVQ010000154.1:0-6524 GCA_044867805.1 Burkholderiales bacterium
ACCATCACGTTCATCTCGTTGGAGATGGTGACCGTCACCACCTGCTGGAGCGAGGAGAGCAGCAGCGCGCCGATCACCGGTCCGAGCCAGTGCGCGGTGCCGCCGATCATGGGGCTCGCCAGCGCGCCGATCGCGTAGTTGAGGTTGAAGGTGGAGGCCGGCTCGATGTAGCTCATGTACATGGGCATCGGCGCGCCCGCGGCGCCCATCAGGGCGCCCGAGATCGTGCAGGCCAGCACCTTCAGCCGCAGCGTCGGCACTCCGCTGCACTCCGCGGCCTCCTCGCTGTCGCGGATGGCGCGCAAGCCCCTGCCGATCCATGACGTCTCGATGTAGCGCGCGATCGCGACCGCCACCACGCACATCACCGCCATGACCACGAACAGCATCTTGGTGTAGGACTCGAACGGCGCGGTCGGCGGCGGCCGCAGCAGCTGGATACCGGTGGCGCCGCCGGTGTAGCGCCAGTTGATGAACAGCGTCTCCATGATGAAGATGATCGCGACCGTGGCGATCGAGAAGAAGATGCCGCGCAGGCGCAGCGTCAGGAGCCCCGTGCCGAAGCCGAGCAGGCCGCTCATCAGGGCTGCTGCGAGGATTTGCACCGCGAGCGGCGCCCCGATCGACTGGAACAGCACGACCGCGGTGTATACCCCCAGGCCGAAGAACGCCGGCGTTCCGAAGTTCACGTATCCCGCGTAGCCGCCGAGGATGTTCCAGGCCGTGGCGAGGACGACGTAGGTGAGTACGATGTACGCCGCGTAGAAGAAGTACTCGTTCTTGACCACTCCAACGGCGAGCACGGCCGCCACGAGCACGGCCGCAGCTCCCATCCAGAATGCCGCGCCGCTCGCTTTCATCGCCCGAACAATCCCTGCGGCCGGATCCCGAGCACGATCAGCAGCAGGCCGAAGGCCACCGCCGGCGCCCAGGATGCGCCGAACTGCATGAGCACGATCGATTCCGAGATGCCGAGGATCAGCCCGGCGGCGACGGTCCCGGTCATGCTGCCGAGCCCGGCCAGCACGACCACGCAAAAGGTGCGCCCGATGTAGATGCGGTCCATGGTGGGCTCGACCGGCCCGACGATGATGAGCATCGCCCCGGCCAGCGCCGCGACCGCGGTGGCGATGCCGAACGCCCACTGCTTGATGCGCACCGGGTCGGCGCCCATCAGCCTCAGCGCCGGCTCGTCCTGGGCCACGGCGCGGATCGCCCGCCCGGTGAACGTGCGCGAGAGATACAGCGTGAGCGCCGTGGTCAGCAGCACGGCGACGCCGAACGCGACCAGCATGCGCATCGGCAATCGCATCTCGCCCAGCGCCAGGCTCTTGCCGATGTAGGCCGCCTCGACCAGGCGCTGGTCCACGCCGAAGCCGAGGACCAGCCCCACCTCGATGATCAGCGCGAGGCCGAAGAAGAACGCGAGGCCGCGCACGCCGGCCTCGCTGCCGCGTTTCTCGAAGGATTCGTAATAGAACCGGTATATGACCATGCCCAGCAGGAAGAAAGCCGGCATCAGCACGATGCCGGCGACGATCGGGTCCAGGCCGTAGCCGTAGAGGAGGAAGGTGCAGTAGGAGCCGAACACCATGATCGCGGGGTGCGCGACGTGCGGCACGTCGAGCAGCCCGAAGGAAACGGACAGCCCGATGCTCACCGCCGCGTAGAAGCAGCCCAGCAGCATGCCGAAGACGATCGCCTCCAGCAGCAGCTCGAAGGAAAAAACCATGGCTTACCTAGAGGCTATCTCGAACGGAACCGCAGATGAACGCAGATGAACGCGGATCAAAACCGGAAATTAGCCGGCAAGGCGCCAAGAACGCCAAGGAATACGAAAATGGGCTCGCTAATGCAGCGGCGACATCGCAGGTTGCGACGCTACCAAGCGATTCAGGGAAGGGTTTGGTTCTCATTCTTGTATTGAATTTCTTGGCGGCCTTGGCGTCTTGGCGGCTATTTTTGAGTTTTATCGGCGTGTATCGGCGTTCATCGGCGGTTGCTTTTGGACGTGCCCTAAAAAAACGGCGCGGGGTCGCCGCGCCGTTTAGGGAAGTATCCCCTCGTTCCCTATTGGCCCCGCGCCTTCTCGAACGGCGCGACGACGTCGCCCGTCTTGTACTGGTCCGGGTAGAGCACGACCTGCTTGCCGGGCTTGCGGAACTGCTCCATGTCCTTGTCCACGATGCCGCGGAACTGCGCCTGCACCACGCGCGGATTCGCCCACTCGCCGTCCGGGCCGAAGCGGATCGGGCCGACGATGGTCTTCATCTCGTTCTTGCGCAGGTAGGCGGCAAGCACCTTGTGGTCGAGGCTCTTGGTGGCGTTGATCGCCTGCTCGAGCATCTGGCCGATGGCGTAGTTGAACGGCGGCAGGTAGAAGCCGAGCGGGTCTACCTTCGCTTCCTTCGCCTTCACCGCATAGCGCTGCAGGAACTCCTCGACGCCGGGGTACTTGATGCCGGGCACGTAGGAGTTGTAGTTGACGATCCCGTTGAGCGACGAGCCGAGCGACACCATGTTCGGCGTGAACTGCAGGCCGACCATGCCGCCGCCGAAGAGCTTCACCGACGAGCCGACGCCGATCTCGTTCACCGCGCGCACGATCGCCACCGAGTCATTGGGATACGACATGACGAACACGATGTCCGGCTTCGCCGCGCGGATCGCGCGGATCATCGAGGAGAAGTCCACCGTCGCGGGCGGGTAGTTCTGGTCGTAGACCGTCTTCAGGCCCGCCTTCTTGGCGAGGCCGCGCGCGCCGTTCGCCAGGTTTTGCGCGAATTCCTGGTCGGCGGCGAGGATGGCGATGGTCTTGGCGCCGAGCCTCTGGCCCGCCCGGAGGAAGCCGGCGGACCAGCTCGAGGCGTCGTTCCACGGCGAATTGTTGAACCACATGTCGTGCTTCACCGTGCGGTTCACCTGGAACGAGAAGTTGCCCATCAGCAGCAGGCCGCGCTGCTTGACCAGCGGCATGATCGGCGCGGTCGGCACGGTGCCGTACGGCGCGATGAGGAGGTCCACCTTGTCCACGTCGAGCAGCTTGGTGTAGATGCTCGGCGTCAACGCCGGGTTGGTCTGGTCGTCGTAGACGATGAGCTCGACCTTCCTGCCGAGCAGTCCGCCTTTCTTGTTCACGTCCTCGACCCACATGCGGATCGCGAGCAGCGCCGCCTGGCCGCCGGCGCCGAGCGAGCCGGTCTGCGGCATGCTCATGCCGACCTTGATCGGCTGCTGGGCCAGCGCCGCCGCGGAGGCCGCGAGCAGCACGGCCGCGAGCATCGCCGCAAATGCACGGATCAGTTTCATCGTTATCCCCTCCTTGAGAAGAACGGTAATGCTGGCACCGGCATCGCCAGCATGTCAAACAATCCTCAACAGCAACCGCCGATGAACGCCGATAAGACTCAAAAATAGCCGCCAAGACGCCAAGGCCGCCAAGAAATTCAATACAAGAATGAGAACTAAACCGCTCCCTGAATCGCTTGGCAGCGTTGCAACCTGCGATGTCGCCGCTGTATTAGCGAGCCCATTTTCGTATTCCTTGGCGTTCTTGGCGCCTTGGCGGCTAATTTCCGGTCTCGATCCGCGTTCATCTGCGTTCATCGGCGGCGCCGTTTAGAGTCTTAGTCGGCCGCTTCGAAGTTCCTGCCGAAATCGGCCGGCACGTTCGGCCCCCAGGCGTACAGGGAATCGGCCGGCGGGTAATCCTTCGGCTTCCAGTCCATGTCGCCCGGGATGTAATCGATGTCGCAAAAGTACTCCGCCAGGCTGCCCCAGGGGTCGCGGATGTAGTGGAAGAAGTTCGAGCCGATGACGTGGCGGCCGAAGCCCCAGCCGTCGCGGTAGCCCTTGTCGAGGAGTCGGCACGCGCCCACGCCGAGCTCGTCGATGTTCCCGACCTCGAAGCTCGCGTGGTGGTAGCCCGGCCGCTCGTCCTTGAGGAAAGCCAGGACGTGATGGTCGCTGCCGCCTTCGCCGTTGCGCAGGAAGGCGATGATGTCCTGCGAGCGGTCGGACAGCCGCATGCCGACGACCCGCGTGTAGAAATCGATCTGCCGCTCCAGGTTCGGCGTGAACCGCAGGGTGTGGCCGAGGCGGCGCGGCCGCACCTGGATGTCGCGCGGGGGGTGTCCCGGGACGCCGGCACGGTTGAGATGCCCCGGATTGTTGATCTTCCATTCCGGTGCGGCAGCCCACGGCGCCGGCTCCGCCCCTTGCACGTTCAGAAGCAGCCCGTCGGGGTCGCGGAACCACAAGCCGTCGCCCGGTGTTTCCTTCGGCGCGTCGAGGAGCCGCGTGCCGCTCTTCTCGACCCGCGCCTTGATTTCCCGGACCGCGTCCGCGCGCGCGCCGAAGCAGATATGGTGCATCGTTCTTTTCTTTCCCTCGACCAGGATCACCTGGTCCTGGTCGCGCCCATGGCAGCGCATCACGACGCGCCGGCCGTCGTCGCGTGCCTCCATTCCGAAGTCGGAGTAGAACTTCCTGCCTGCGGCGGGATCCGGTACTGCGAGCGCGATGTGCTGCAGGGAGCGGACGGTCATGAGCGGGCGGGGCAGGTGCGTTGCGGAGGTGTGCGGCGATTATGAAAGGACGTCGCTATTCAAGCAAGCGCCCCACGCGCGCGATCGAGCAGCTCCCGCCCATCCCCCGGCAGCTGATCGCCCCGCCACGCGACATGCTGGTCCGGCCGCACCAGCACCAGGTCGGCTGCATAGAGCTTGCGGAAACCCGGCTGGGCAACGGTGACGAGTTCTAGCGGCATGTCTTTCGCCGCGGCCGCCTGCTTGATCCCCGCCGCATGGCCCAACCGGGCCCTCCCGCCGATGAGGAGCGTAAAGCCCGGCCCGAAATGGTCGTAGAGAGAACTCCCGTCGTTCAGCCACAGGTGCGGCGCGAGACATCCCGGGCGGGCCGACGGCCGGTATTCGGTGACCTGCTCGGGAGCGGGATCGGTCCCATCGGACACGATGATGGGTGATTCGCGGTAGCGGTAGCCGAGGACGAGGCCCAGGCTGCGGAAGTCCGGGAGCTTGTGCTTGAGGATCAACTCCCCGACTTCCTTGCGCGCGCGGTCGCCGCCGGCGCCCTGCCGCTCGATGTCTTCCCGCACCAGTTCGCTGCCCACCAGCGCGTAGCTCTCGACCGCCGCCTCGATCACGCGCCGGTGCACCGGCTTCCGCTCCGGCCCGTAGGTGTCGAGCAGGCCGGCGCCGCCCCAGCCCTGGAGCGTGGCCGCGAGCTTCCAGCCGAGATCCACCGCGTCGCCGATGCCCATGTTCATGCCGTGTCCGCCAGACGGCGGATGGAGGTGGCAGGCATCGCCCGCGAGGAACACGCGCCCGCTTCCGTAGCGCTCGGCGATCAGGCGATGCGCGGTCCAGGGATCCGCGTGGACGACCTCCAGGTCGAACTCGATCCCGCACGCCCGCCGCACCAGCGCCTTCGCGTCGACCCGGCCCGGGTCCGTTCCGCCCGGCAGGCGAGGGGCGATGAGGAACCACAGTCCGTGCCCGTCCATCGGCCCGAGGTAGGCGGGCGCTTCGCTGTTCACCATCCAGTACTGGATCGCGGGCCCCTTGTCGTGCAGCGCGGCGAGCGCCGGCGCGCGAAAGATCACGTTGAGATTCGGGGCAAGCGCGCCCTGGCCCTGCATGGCGATGCCGAGGAGCTCGCGCACGGTGCTGTGCGCGCCGTCCGCGCCCACGAGGTAGGCCGCGCGGAGCGTGCTGCCCGCTCCCGTGCGCGCATCGCGAACTTCGGCAGTGACGCCGGCCGCGTCCTGCGCGAACCGCTCGAGCCGGCTGTTGAAGCGTATCTCCACCGCGGGCAGGCCGGCGGCGCGCTTCCGCAGCACTTCCTCCAGCACGAATTGCGGCACCCACTGCGCGGATTCCGAGTAGAGCTCGCTGCGCGCGGGCGAGCAGTAGAACGCGTTCTCGAAGCGGGCGAGGCTGTAGCCGTTAAGCCGCGTCGCGAACACGATGTTGGGGGGATAGTCCGGGGGCAATCCCGATGCACGGCGCAGCTCGTCGGCGACGCCCCAGCGCCGCAGGTGCTCCCGCGTGCGCACGTTGGTGAGCTTCGCTCGGGGATTGAGCCCGACGCGGTCGTGCTGCTCCACCACCACGCAGCGCACGGAGCGCAGCCCGAGCTCGATGGCGAGGGCGAGGCCCACGGGTCCCGCTCCGACAATGACGATATCGGTTTGGATAGCGTTACTCACTGGAGCGGGACCCAAGCACCAAATCTCAAGCACCAAACTACAAACAAGCACGAAGCACCAAATTCCAAGCTCCAAACGTTTGGAATTTGGGATTTGAGATTTGGAATTTGTTTGGAGTTTGGGATTTGGAGCTTGGTGCTTGGCTTTTTCCCTCGACCCCCGACCCTCGACTCTCGTCAGACCTTGCCGAGGGCCTTCAAGACGCGCTCGGGCGTGCAAGGCTGCGCCGTGACGCGCGCGTTGAAAGGCGCGAGCGCGTCGTTGATCGCGTTCATCACTGCGCCCGGCGCGCCGG
>JBIOVQ010000155.1:0-5062 GCA_044867805.1 Burkholderiales bacterium
GCGGACATCGGCTTCTTCTAGCAGGCTCGTCCACACACTATCGGCCAGGTCAGGCATACTCGCCCGACCTGGCCATTCTTTTTCCGGGCACCCTATGCAGGAACCTTCCTGGGCCGAAGGCTACGTCGTCGACATCGGCTATACCCACGGTTACTTCCGCGAGCTGTCGCCCGCCACGCTGAGCTTCGTGTCGCTGCTCGGCGGCTTGCAGGCGGTCGACATCGCTCAGCCCTACACCTACTACGAGCTCGGCTGCGGTAACGGTCTCTCGTCGGTGCTGCACGCGGCCGCCAACCCGCAGGGCCGTTTTGTCGGCGTCGACTTCAACCCCACGCATATCCACAACGCTCGAAAGCTCGCGGGTGACTGCGGCGTCGAGAATGTGCGGTTCCTGGAGAAGAGTTTTGGCGAGCTGCTCGAGACCGACCTGCCGGACGCGGAAATCATCGCGCTCCACGGCGTCTGGTCGTGGATCAGCGACGAGCACAGGCGGCAGATCGTGGAATTCATCCGCCGGCGGCTGAAACCGGGTGGCATCGTATACGTGAGTTACAACTGCCTTCCCGGCCTCTCGCAGGTGGCACCACTGCAACGTCTGCTAGTAGAGCACACGGCACTCGGGGCCGGCGAAAGGACTGACCGTATCCGGCGCGCGCTCGATTTCGCCGGCAGGCTGGAGCGGGCGGGAGCGGCTTACTTTCGCGTCAGTCCCCTTGCCAAGGCGCGCCTCGACAGCATCGCAGGGCAGGATCCCCGTTACCTGGCACACGAATACTTCAATGCCAACTGGTCGCTCTTCTACCACGCCGACGTGGCCAGGGAAATGGCTGCGGCCAAGCTCGGCTACGCCGGTTCGGCCGATTATCTCGACAACTTCAACCAGTTTGTCGTGAACCCCGAGATGGCAAAGATCGTCGCCGAAGTCGGGGACCGGACAGCGGCCGAGACCATCAAGGATTTCGCCCGCAACCAGGTCTTTCGCAGGGATGTCTACACGCGAGGGGCGCCCCAAGCGGGCGGGCGCGCGCTCGAGGCATTGCTCGGGCGCGCGCGCGTCGCGCTGGCCCGGCCGCGCGCGGATTGCAAGCTCACTAGCACCACGCCCGCGGGCGAGGTTAGCCTAGAGGAGCATGCCTACGCCCCGGTCCTCGACGCCCTGGCGCGCGGGTCCATGACCTTCGACGAGCTTGCCCGCGCGCCCGAGACCGCGCGGCTCGACCGCGGCCGGCTGCGGCAGGCGGTCTTCGGCATGGCGGCGCTCCGCAACGTACTGCCAGCATTGCCCGCCGAGGGCGAGGACGCGCGACGCGCCGCCACGGCAAGGTTCAACCAGGCGGCGTTGCGGAATCCGCTGCCTGGCTCGGCGACGACCATGCTCGCGTCCCCGGTGCTGGGTGCCGGCGTCCCGATAAGCTTCGTGGACCGTCTATTCCTGACGGCGGACGGAAACGAGACGGCCGCCATCGCGCGCGTGAAACAGGCGATTGCCGCGAGCGGGCAGAAGCTCACGAAGGACGGCAAGCCGATCGAGTCGCCTGAGGAGATCCACGCCGCGGTCGAGGAGAAAGCTCGCTATTTCTACCGCGAACAGCTGCTCTACTACCGCCAGCTCGGGGTGGTCGGCTAGGCTGGCTCCCTCTACAGCGGCTCGCGCATGCCGCGGCGGAAGTAGGCGGTGACGGGGGCGAGCAGGTAGTCGAACGCGGTGCGGCTGTCGGTGCGGATGTAGACTTCCGCTGGCATGCCCGCCTGCATGCGCAGGTTCCCGGCTTCCGCGAGGGCCTGCTCCGAAACGTCGACGTGCACCACGTAGTAGGGCACGTTGTTCGGGCCCTCCACCAGCCGGTCGGCCGAGATATAGGTGACCCGGCCCTCCACCAGCGGCGTCGTGCGCTGCTTGTAGGCGGTGAGCCGCACGTCGGCGATCGAGCCCTGCTGCACGTGATTCACGTCCTCGGGCCGGATGCGCGCTTCCACAATCAGCGTCTTTTCCTCCGGCACGACTTCCATCAGCACTTCGCGCGGCCCCACCACCGCACCGGGCGTGAATACTTTCAGCCCCACGACCTCGCCGCTGGTGGGCGCCGCGATTCGCTGCCGCTCCGCCGCGTCCTTCGACGGGCGCAGCCGCTCCTCGAGATCGAAAAGGCGTGTCGTCGCCTCCTTCAGCTCATCGGTTGCGCTCTGCACGTAGCTGTTGCGCTGGGCGAGCACCCGCAGCTCCAGCTCGGAGCCGCGCTGGCGCGCCTTGGCGAGCTCGGCGCGGCGCTCTCCCAGGCGCGACTCGTAGTCGGCTACACCCCGTTGCAGCGTCATCACCCGCGTTTTCTGCACGAAATTCTGCTTCAGGAGCTCCTCGTTCAATGCCAGCTCCTCCTTCTGCAATTTCAGCGCGCGCTGTTCGGCAGCCAGCTGCTCCGACAGGGCGGCCGCTTCATCCTGCGTCTGCCCTATCTGTTTGCGCAGCACGGCGACCTGGGTATCCAGCGCCTCGCGCCGTGCGCGGAACAGCGCGGTCTCGCGCTGCATGAACTCGGCGACCTTCGGTTCCTTCGCGCGCGCCTCGATCTCGGACGGAAACTTCACGGCCGGCAGTACCGCCCGCTCGGCTTCCAGGCGCGCCACCTTCGCACGCTCCCCGTCGTGCTGGGTGCGCAGCAGGTCGAGCGTGGCGCTCAAGCGCACGTCGTCGATGACCAGCAGCGTCTGGCCCAGGCGCACGCGGTCGCCGTCGCGCACCAGGATCTCCTTGACGATGCCGCCTTCCTGGTGCTGCACGACCTTGCGGTTCATGTCCACCTTGACGAACGCAGGCGCGATGATCGCGCCCGACAGCGGTGCGTACACCGCCCAGCCGATGAGCCCGAGCAAGCCGACCACGACCACGCCGAGCCCCGCGCGCACGATGCGCATGACGTCCACGCCGGGATCGAGATCGAGCGGCGGTACCAGGAATTCCTTCAGCCGCGCCATCATGTCAGGCCACCCCGCGGGCCGGCGGCAGGCTGCGCGTCACGCGCGCGATGATGTCGGCGCGCGGCCCGAACAACTCCACGGCGCCCTCCTTCAACACCAGCAGTTTGTCCACACCCCCGAGGAGCGACGGCCGATGGGCGATGATGATCACGGTAATGCCGTCCTGCTTCAGGACGCGCAGCGTCTGCAGCAGCGCTTCGTCACCGTCGGTGTCCAGGTTCGCGTTCGGCTCGTCGAGCACCACCAGGCGCGGCTCGCCGTAGAGGGCGCGGGCGAGCGCGATGCGCTGGCCCTGCCCCGGCGAAAGCGCGCCCCCCGACTCTCCAATCTGCGTGTCGTAGCCCTTGGGCAGTCGCAGGATCATCTCGTGCGCGTGCGCGCGTTGCGCGGCACGGATCACCGCCGCCCCACCCGGCTCGGCGAGGCGCGCGATGTTCTCCGCCACCGTGCCGGCAAACAGCTCCACGTTCTGCGGCAGGTAGCCGATGTGGCGGCCGAGCTGCTCGCGCGGCCAGGTGGCCACGTCAGCTCCATCGAGGCGCACCGCCCCGGAAAGCGGCTTCCATACCCCGACGATAAGGCGGGCGAGCGTCGACTTGCCCGCAGCGCTCGGGCCGATGACACCGAGCGATTCGCCCGCCTGCAGGCTGAACGAGGCGCCGCGGATGATCGGGCGTTCCGCCCTCGGCAGGCCGAACACGATACGCTCGACCGCCACCGCGCCGGCAGGAGTGGGAAGCTCGGTGCCCGCCTCCGCCGGCGGGCTGCCCGCGAGCAACTGCTCGAGGCGTTGCCAGGCGCTGCGCACCTCCACCAGGTGGCGCCACCCGGCGACCAGCAATTCGACCGGCGCCAGCGCCCGGCCGAGAATGATCGACGAGGCCACCATCACACCGGGGGTGACTGCGTGCACGATGACCAGGTATGCGCCCGCCGCGAGCATCGCCATCTGGATGAACTGGCGGGCGAACTTGGTGAGCCCGGCGAACATGCCACCCAGCCCGCTCGCCTCGGTCTGCTCGCGCAACATCCTGTCGTTGAGCATGGCCCAGCGTCGCGTCACGGCCGTCTGCATGCCGAGCGCGCTGACGGCCTCCGCATTGCGCGTCGCGGCATCGATGAACTGGCCCACGCGCCGTCCCTCTCCCTGCACGCGCTCCAGCGGCAGGCGCGTGAAACGTTCGTTCAGTACCGCCAGTCCCAGCATCGCCACCGCGCCCGCCAGCGCAACCGCGCCGAGAGCGGGGTGAAAGAGGAAGATCAGCAGCAGGAAGAACGGCATCCACGGCGCGTCGAACAGCGCTATCACGCCAGTCCCGACCAGGAAGCCGCGCAGGGTATTGACGTCGCGCAGTCCGTTGAGATGCTCACCCCCGGTCAACCGCGCCGTCTGCGCGAGCAGTCCCGCGAGCACGCGCGGAGCGAGCTTGCGGTCGAGCGCCACGCCGCAGCCCACCAGCAGGCGCGCGCGCAGCACTTCGAGAAGTGCCATCATGGAGAGGGCGAGCACCGCGCCGATCGACAGCATGACCAGCGTCTCCTCGCTGCGGCTGGAGATGACGCGGTCGAACAGCTGCAGCGTGTAGAGCGCAGGGACCAGCAACAGCACGTTGATCGCCAGGCTGAACAGCCCGGCGTAGAAGAAATAGGTCCTGAAGGCCTTGACTAGATCGCGCACGCGTCGGGCTGCCTCTTCACGCCGGCGTCATCCGCCTATTTCCGCTGCCGCAGCTTGCGAATCGCCGCGAGCTGCGCGGCAAGGGTGGCGAGCTCTGCTTCGACCGCGGCGACTTCCTGCTTGTCGCGTGCGCTGCGGCGCGCCTCCTCGGCCCTCTTCAACGCTTCGTTCGCCTTGGCCTCGTCAAGGTCGGCGCCGCGGATGGCGGTGTCGGCGAGGACGGTGACCACCTTGGGCTGCACTTCGAGGATGCCGCCGGCGACGAATACCAGCTCTTCAGCCCCGTCCGGCTTCTGGATGCGCACCGCGCCCGGCTTGATGCGCGTGATGAGCGGGATATGGCGCGGGTAAATGCCGAGCTCACCCGCCTCGCCCGGAAGGACGACGAACGTCGCCTCGCCCGAGAAG
>JBIOVQ010000156.1:0-25945 GCA_044867805.1 Burkholderiales bacterium
AGGCGCACCACGGCGTGAAGTACATGCCCGCGGCGCTGACTGCCGCGGTCGAGCTGTCGGCGCGCTTCATCAACGACCGCTACCTGCCCGACAAGGCGATCGACGTGATCGACGAGGCGGGCGCGGCACAAAAGATCTTGCCCAAGGCCAAGCAGAAGCGGGTGATCGGCAAGCACGAGATCGAGGAGATCATCGCCAAGATCACGCGCGTGCCGGTGCAGGCGGTGTCGGTGGACGACCGCAACGCGCTGAAGAACCTGGACCGCGACCTGAAGGCGGTGGTGTTCGGTCAGGACAAGGCCATAGACGCGCTGACTTCGGCGATCCGGATGGCGCGCAGCGGGCTCGGCAACCCGCAGAAGCCCATCGGCAATTTCCTGTTTTCGGGCCCGACCGGGGTCGGCAAGACCGAGGTCGCGCGCCAGCTCGCCTACATCATGGGCGTCGAGCTGACCCGCTTCGACATGTCGGAGTACATGGAGCGGCATGCGGTGTCGCGGCTCATCGGCGCGCCTCCCGGCTACATCGGCTTCGACCAGGGGGGGCTCCTCACGGAAGCAATCGTGAAGCACCCGTACTCGGTGCTGCTGCTCGACGAAATCGAGAAGGCGCACCCGGACATCTTCAATATCCTGCTGCAGGTGATGGACCACGGCACGCTCACCGACAACAACGGCCGCAAGGCGGACTTCCGCAACGTGTGCATCGTCATGACCACCAACGCCGGGGCGCAGGAGCTGTCGAAGTCGGGTATGGGCTTCACGCCCAGCACGGATGCCGGCGACGAGATGGCCGAGATCAAGCGGCTGTTCACGCCCGAATTCAGGAACCGGCTGGACGCGATCATTTCGTTCAACGCGCTCGATCGCAACATCATCCTGCGCGTCGTGGACAAGTTCCTCATGCAGCTCGAGGGCCAGCTCGCGGAGAAGAAGGTGGATCCCGAGTTCACTCCGGCACTGCGCGAGTACCTCGCGACGAAGGGCTTCGATCCCAAGATGGGCGCCCGCCCCATGGCGCGGCTGATCCAGGACACCATTCGCTCGGCGCTCGCCGACGAGCTGCTGTTCGGGCGGCTCGCCCACGGCGGCAAGGTGACGGTGGACATAGGCCCCGACGACAAGATCAAGCTGACGGTCGCCGAGGAAACTGCAGGCGCCGCCAGCGCCAGCGTGGCCTGAGCAGAGCGGAACACAGGAAGCTCAAAGGCCCCGGTTCAGCCGGGGCTTTTTTATTGGTTCTTGACGGGCCGGCGCCCGGCTCACAGACTTATATCCAAATTACGCATCGTTCGAAGCGGCGGTTTCCCGCGCCGCTATACTCGCAGGACCAACAGGAGGAACCCATGAAACCAGCCTTGATGGGCGCTTGCTGGGCGGTTGCGCTGCTCGCGGCGGGCGCCACCGCGCGCGCGCAGGCGCAGGAAACGGTCTATGCGCGCAACCTCGCCTCAGCCTGTTTCACCTGCCACGGTACCGACGGGCGCAGCGTCGGCAATGTTCCTCCCGCGCTGGCCGGGCGGGACCGGGGCGAGCTGCTGCAGACACTGATGGATTTCAAGACGGGCAAGCGTCCCGCGACGCTGATGCACCAGCAGGCCAAGGGCTACACCGACCAGCAACTCGCGACGATCGCGGGCTATTTTGCCGGCGTCGCGCGGGGACCGGCTGCGGCCGCGCCCGCGGCACGCTAAGGACGCTAACGAACGAGGAGATACTCCCTCGTGCTCCCCTACGTCAGGGAAGCGGTCTTAAGGAGATGACCATGAAACTGACCAGACGCGAATTCGCGAAATGGATGGCGGCCTCGACCGGGACCGCGGCGGTGGCGGGCTGCGCCGGGATGGGCGGCCCGTCCGCGCGCGTGGTCGTGATCGGCGGCGGCTACGGTGGCGCAACGGCGGCCCGTTACATCAAGCTGTGGGCGCCCGACATCGACGTCACGGTAGTCGAGCGCAACGACGTGTTCGTCTCCTGCCCGATGAGCAACCTGGTGCTGGGCGGCAACGCCCAGATCGGCGACGTCACGTCGGGCTACGGCGGGCTGAGAAGCCGCGGCGTGAATCTCGTGCGCGATGACGCGGTCGCGGTGGACGCGGGCGCGCGCCAGGTGCGGCTTGCGGGCGGCAAGACGCTCCCCTATGACCGGCTGATCGTGTCGCCCGGGATCGACTTCCTCTACGACTCGATCCCCGGGCTGAAGAGCGTGGAGGCGCAGAACCGGGTGCTGCACGCCTGGAAGGCCGGGCCGCAGACGGTCGCGCTCAGGAAGCAGCTCGAGGCGATGCGCAACGGCGGCGTGTTCGTGCTCCACATCCCGACGGCGCCCTACCGCTGCCCGCCGGGACCGTACGAGCGCGTGTGCCAGGTCGCCGACTACTTCAAGCGCGCGAAGCCGAAGTCGAAGATCATCGTGCTCGATTCCAATTCCGACATCACCTCGAAGAAAGGCCTGTTCCTCCAGTCCTGGAACGGCGTCTACAAGGGCATGATCGACTACCGTCCCAACAGCGAGCTGCAGGACGTGGATGTGAGGGGCATGGCGGTGAAGCTCACGTTCGACAGCGTGAAGGGCGACGTGCTGAACGTCGTGCCGCCCCACGGTTCCGGCACCATCGCGCGGCAGGCAGGGCTCGTCACCCCCAGCCAGCGCTGGTGCGGCATCGACTGGCTGACCTGCGAGTCAACGGCGGTCAGGGGCATACACGTCCTGGGCGACGCGACGCTGTCCGCGCCGGGGATGCCGAAGTCCGCCAGCATGGCCAACCAGCACGGCAAGATCTGCGCGGCGGCGGTGATCGCGCTGCTGAAGGGCCAGCCGGTGCACCCGGAGCCGGTGATCATGAACACCTGCTACAGCTTCGTCGACGGCCGCTCGGCGATGCATGTCACTTCCATACACACCTACGACAAGGCGCAGAAGACGCTGGTCGCGGTGAAGGGCTCGGGGGGCGTGTCCACGACGGCCACCGAGATCGAGGGCGGCTACGCGTGGGGCTGGGCGCGCAATATCTGGGCGGACGCCCTGGGCTAAGAGGAAGCCGACAGCCGTCAGCTGTCAGCCGTCAGGGCTCAGTCCGGAGGGGCGCGCTATGCGCCTCTTTTTCTTTCGAGCGGCCGGATCCACCACCAGGTCGCGGCCACGAGCACCGCAAATCCCACGTGGAGCACCGTGAACACCCATTCCGGGAAATCGTAGAACAGGATGCGGTGCACCCATTGCGCGACGAAGCTCTTCCCGCCGGCGGCGCCGCGCAGCCGCGCTTCCCACACCGTGAGCGGGCACCAGATGCCGAGCAGGGCCTCGCCGGCAACGAACACGATGGCCCCGAGGTGCGCGGCACGGAACCAGAAGTTGCGCACCCATTCCCATCCCGCCGCCGCGCCGATCCAGATCAGCGCAAGCCCGCCGACCACGAACGACACGAAGGCGAAGTGCGCGACGAGCACGACGTCGGCGAGCAGGTTACTCATGCGCCGCTGGTCGTGCCATGCAGGGGTTTTCGTCCCGGAGGACTTCAGTATTTCTCGAACATCTGCTGTAGCGCCGCGGAATCCCGGGTCGTGGTCAGGGCCAGCATGAGGAGCACCCTTGCCTTTACCGGCGTGAGGTTGTCTCCCCAGAGGAGCGGGCGGGCTTCCTTGGCCCGCTTGTCCATGACCCGGCCCATCCCGCCGCGATTGGTCATTACGACCGGGATGCCCTTGACCACCACCCTCCGGATCACGTCGTCCATGACCGGCGTGGCGGAGCCGGTCGGGAAGCCGGCGATGACGATGCCCTCGGCGCCTTGCGCGACGGCGGCCTCGATCAGCGCGCCGTCGGCGCCCGCGTAGGTGTAGATGATGTCGACCCGGGGCAGCTTCTGCAGGCGCAGAACGTCGAAGGGCGTTGCGCGGGTGTGCTGCTTGACCGGCAGGCGGTAGAACGTGATCCGGTCGTCGTCGACGAATCCCAGGGCGCCGATATCCCGGCTGCTGTACGTCTCCAGGCGCGTGCTGATGTCCTTGGAGACATCCCGTGCCGCGTTGATGACGTCGTTGGTGACGACCAGGGCGCCCTTGCCCCTGGCCTCGTCGCTGGCCGCGACCCGGACCGCCTGGAGGAAATTCTTGGGGCTGTCGGAGCTCAGGGTAGTGAATTGCCTCTGGGCCGCGGTGAGCACCACCGGCTTGTCGCTCTTGACCGTCAGGCCCAGGAAGTAGGCCGTTTCCTCGACCGTATTCGAGCCGTGGGTGACGACCACGCCCTTCACCTCGGGCTGCGCAAGGATCTCGTTGATGCGCCTCGCGAGCGGCAGCCAATGCTCCACGCCCAGGGCGCTGCTGGCCACGCGGATGAGCTCTTCGACCTCCAGCCGCGCGACGGACCTGAGCGCGGGAATTGCGTCGGCGACTTCGCCCGCGTGCAGGCGGCCCGATGGCGTGTTGGCGATGGTCCCGCCCGTCGCCACGACTGCCACCAGCGGGAGATCTTTCCGCGACTCCATGCGTCAGCTCACTGGGCTCCGATTCACGGCGGCCAAAGAATAACCGCGCGCAGCGCTTGTCGCAATATCGGGGCCGGACCCCGCGCGCCTTGCTTTACAATGTGTCCCGGTCCGTGTGGGACCGGAAGTGGACCGAGGAGGGAACAGTGACAACAACGGCCCGCAGTGGCTTGATCGTGCTGGCGCTCGCGCTCGCGAGCATCGCGCCGGCGCAGGCGCAGCAGTACCCGACGCGGACGATCCGGTGGATCGTACCGTTCGCGGCGGGCAGCGGAACCGATACGGTCGCGCGTATCGTCCAGCCGCAGCTTTCCGCGGCGCTCGGCGAGCAGGTCGTCATCGACAACCGCCCCGGCGCGGCGGGCAATCTCGGCGCGCAGGTGGCGGCCAGCGCGCCCGCCGACGGCTACACCGTGTTCATGGGCATCAGCTCCCATTCGATCAGCATGACGCTCTACCGGAAGCCCGGCTTCGACCTCACCCGGGATTTTGTCCCGGTGACATTGCTCGCCGAGGGTTCGTTCACGCTGGCAACGCACCCTTCGCTGCCGGCGAAGTCGGTGAAGGAGCTGATCGCGTTCGCGAAAAAGCAACCCGGCGCGATCAACGTCGCCACGGCGGGCGCGACCATACGGCTTGCGGCGAAAATGTTCGACAGCATGGCGGGCACCCAGATGACGGAGGTCACCTACAAGGGCACGCCGCAGGCCATAACGGCGCTCATCAGCGGCGAGGCGTCGGTCGGCTTTCCCGCCACCAGTGCCGTGATTCCGCACGTGCGGGCGGGAAAACTCCGTGCGCTCGCGGTCACGACACCCCGGCGCTCGCACATGGCCCCCGACATTCCGACGGTAGCCGAGTCCGGCATCCCGGGCTATGACGTGACCACGTGGTACGGCCTCATGGTTCCGGCGGGCACGCCGAAGGAGATCATCGGCCGGCTTCACGGTGCGGCGGTGAGTGCGCTCGCGCACCCCTCCGTGAAGGAACGGTTCGCGACGACCGACCTCGAACCCAGCAGCTCGACGCCCGAGGAATTCGGGGCCTACATCCGCCGCGAAATCGTGAAATGGGCGAAGGTGATCAAGGCGTCCGGCATCCCGATCGAGTAGCCGGTCCGCGCACGATCCTGGCCCCGATCCTCAGCTGCCGGTCCGTGGCCTCCGCATCGCCAGCGGCAAGCAATAAGCGAACAGGAGTCGGCCACCCTGCGCGCAGCCTCCGAACCGCTTGGGGCAACATTCAGTTCCGTGCTGTCGGCTGCTTTGCGCGTCTCCGCGGTCGCATCCCCGCAAGCGGGGCGCGTCGAGGGGCGGAAGAGGGGCCCTCTGGGATCTGACCCCCGGTGACGCGCATGGATCGGCATTCGAAGCGACGCGCCTTGATCGGCTCCACGGTCGCATCCCGCAAGCGGGCCCCTGCTCCACGTTCCGCCGACCCCTGCTCAACGCTCCGACACGCCCTCCTTGGTCGCATCCCCATTCAAAAATCGGGCCCCTGCTCCGCGCTCCCGCGCGCAACAGGTCGCGAGCGGTCGGAAACCCATTCGCTCCACGAGCCGGGGTAGAGGCGGGACCCGGCCAGACCTGCGATTTCCATGGCGAGGAGGTTGTGGCAGGCGGTCACGCCGGATCCGCAGTAGTGCGTCACCCGGTCGGGCGCGTCACCCTTGAGCGTCTCGCCGAATTCCTTCCTCAGATCGGCGGCGGTCTTGAAGCGTCCTTCGGTGTCGAGGTTGAGCTGCCAGGGACGGTTCACGGCGCCGGGGATATGGCCGGCGACTGGGTCCAGCGTTTCGTTCTCGCCGCGGAACCGACCGGGTATACGGGCATCCAGCAGCAGTGGCCGGGGCTTTCCGACGCGCGCCGCAACCGCTTTCACGTCAACCGCCGCATCGGGCCTGGCGCGCGGCAGGAACCGGGCCGCTTCTATCCCGGGAATCTGGTCAGTCACGGGATGCTGGCCTTTTATCCACGCGTTCCACCCGCCGTCGAGCACCGCCGCGGCTTCGTGTCCCAGCCAGCGCAGCATCCACCACAGGCGCGCGGCATAGGGTCCGCCGCTCGCATCGTAGGCGACGACCTGCTTCCCGTTGGCTATGCCCAGCTCGCCGAGGCGGCGCGCGAACGTGTCCGGGTCGGGCAGGGGATGGCGGCCGTTTGTGCCGGTCCTGGGCGCCGAGAGGTCGTCGTCCAGATGAACGAAGCGCGCCCCGGGGATGTGCGATTGGGCGTAGGCGCGGCGTCCCGCCCCTGCATCGGCGAGATCGTGGCGGCAGTCGCAGACGATCCAGGCCGGTTCGTGGAGATGCCTGGCAAGATAGGCGACGGATAGTAGCGTTGTGCAGCTCATCAAGTGACCTGGCTGGCTGGAGTATGCTTATCCGCCTCCCTGGGGCGAGGCGGCGGCGGAGCCTGTCGCGTGAACTCGCGACCCGGAAATTCGCGACCGCAATGAATCACGAGATCCGCGATGAACCGCTCGGCATAGGGAGCAAGGAATCGCTGCGGATCCCATGCCACCGTCAACCACCTCCCGATCGTCGCGCCGCGCTGCGTTAGCGGAACCGCACAGATTCTCGCTCGGGGAATCAGCACCGTCGAGGGGACCAGGGCGATGCCATATCCCGAGGCAGCCAGCGCCATGATCGCCTGCGGAGCTGCGCTCTCCAGAAGTATCCGCGGCTGGATGTGCGCAGCTTTGCACGCGGTATCTACCCAGTCACGCGACGCAAAGGTTCGATGGAGCAGCAGCAATGGCTCGTTCTTCAGTTCTTCGATGTCGAGCTTGCGATGCCGGCTCAGCCGATGCTTTTTCGACATCACGGCGAGTGCATAGCCCGGATACAGCGCCCGGTGCTGAAGGCGTGGATCGACCACGACCGTCAGCGCTAGCTGGATATCGCCGGCGCTGAGCCGATCCGGCAGGCGGGCACCTCCGTCTTCCACCAGCTGTACTTCAACCCCCGGATGGCCGCGCTGATACGGTCGCAGGAAGGGCGCCAGCGTGTTTTCGATAACCATGGGCGTGGCACCGATGCGCAGTATTCCGCTCTCTCCCTTCTTCAGGGCGCCCGCCCGCTCGGTAAACGCAGTCACCTCGGACAGCAGTCGCTGCCCTCGCCGAAACAGATCCTCGCCCTGCGGCGTCAGCTGGACGCGTCGTCCGATGCGGTCGAACAGCGGCACGCCCAATTCGTCTTCCAAGGCACGGATCTGACGGGACGCGGCAGGCTGGCTCAGATTCACGCGGCTGGCTCCCCGGTGTACGCCGCCGGCATCCACGACGGCGACGAAGGTGCGCAGATGGCGGAGTCTTATCTGTCTCATACCGGGCCTGCATCAAATATGATGATACAAATGCATTGGACACATCAAGAGGGGGTACCTAGCATCGTCACGACAGGAACAACCTGGAACCTGGATCAAGCAAGGAGGCACCATGAAACGAACGATTCTTGTATTGGCGCCGGTGCTGGCTCTCGGATTGGCGGCGGGGACGATCGGGAGCAGGGTTCTGTGGGCTCAGTCGCCGCCGGTAACGCGCACGATTCTGCAGCAGAAGGACCTGGCGGAAGCAGAAGGAAAGGAGCTCGTCATGTATCGCGTGGACATTGTGCCCGGCGGCGTCGTGGGGAAGCACTTTCACCCCGGGCCCGAGCTGGTGTATGTCATGGAAGGCGCCCTGACCATTCAACACGATGGGCGCCCCCCGGTGACGCTCACGGCAGGCGATAGCGCATACATTCCAGGCAAGCATATTCACAATGCGTGGAATCCCAGTAAGACGGAGCAGGTAAAAGGGATGGTCTTCCTGGTCGGGGATAAAGGCCAGCCTCCTGCCATCCCCGTGCAGTAATTGACCGTCGGAGGAGTGCCATGGCTACAGGCTCGGACTATCTGTTGACCGGGTTTGTCGGTCGCCACACAAGGACCGGCATAATCCATCACGCTGTCGAGATCTTCCACATCTGGGGACGCGCGTGGACCGCCGCGCATGATTACGAGGCATTGAAACGGCTGTCTGACGCGGATCTTTCCGAACGAGGCCTCGGGCGGTCCGACCTGCCAAGGGCCGCATTCCACGTCTTGACCGAAAGCCCAAAGAGTGCGACGCGCTAGAGGAGCAAGCACATGTTCGATCTCCATCACTTCATTGCCGATTGCCGCAGCGCGCTCGCGGCGGACGGATCCCACAAGTATGTCCGGGACGTCATCGCGCGTGCCATTTCCGAGCCGGCCGCGCTCCTCAAGGCATTGGGGGAACCAAAGCGCGGCGCGCTGCAGACGCTCTACCGCTCGGGGGACCTGACTGTTCTGAATGTTGTGTGGCCGCCCTACATGACGCTCATGCCCCATAACCATCAGATGTGGACCGTAATCGGGATCTACACCGGCCGCGAAGACAACATTTTCTGGCGTCGACGAACGGATCGGCCTCACCAGCTGGAAGCCGTCGGCGCCAGGGCGCTGAGCGCGGGCGATACCGAGCCGATGGGGCGCAACATCATCCACTCGGTGACCAATCCGGTTCCCAGGCTCTCCGCAGCCATTCACGTTTATGGAGGCGATTTTTTCGCAGCGGAACGCAGCGAGTGGGACCCCGAAACGCTCAGCGAACAGCGCTGGATTGCGGAGAGGGCGGTGCGCCGGTTCGAGGAGGCTAACAAGATTTTCGCTGTTGGCTAATGTGTTCGGGCGGCAAGCGGAGAGCCGCTCAGCAGATTTGAACCGATCAGTCGGTCGTAATCCTCCGGGCGGTCGACGTCCCACAGGGTTTCGAGCTCGCGCCAAGTCCAGCCGAGCTGCCGCAGGCGCTCCCGGGTCTCTGCCATCACGCTGCCGCTGCCCCACGCGATCCCGCTGAACAGCTTTGCGTCGACGCGCGTCAGGCCGATCAGGGCGTAGCCGCCATCCTCGCACGGCACGAGCACCGCGTCCGCGCCATCGCGCAACGCCCGCTCCGCCTGCCGCAGGTGGCGCGCCGTGAGCGCGGGGCAATCGGAACCCACCAGCAGCACCCGCGAGTGCGCGGCGAGCGTGGACTCGAACGCGGCCATCATGCGCGCCCCGAGATCGCCGGGCGCCTGTGACGCCAGCATGACGCCGTAATGGCCGGCGCAGAAGCGGAAGAAGGGATCGCCGCAATCCGGCGCGCCGCGAAGCTCGATCCGGCGGAATCCCGCGGCGCGCGCGGTCTCGAGAGTTCGCTTGACGAGCCGGGCGTGCAACCCGGCTGCGCCTTCCGCCCCGAGCAGGTCGGCCAGCCGGGTCTTCACCATGCCGGGGCGCGGCGCCTTGGCAAAGATGACTACCGCGGTGGTATCAGGAACGGTCATAGCGCACCGCGAGCTTGCGCGGGTCGGCGCCCAGCCGGTAGGCAAGGCGCAGCCGCCACATGAGCAGTATCGTGCGCAGCACGCCGTTCTTCTCCCAGCGCCGCCCCGAAGTGGTCAGGCGGTGTCGCAGGCACAGCGGCGGACCGAAGTGCTTCAGCCGCCCGGACAACGCGACGTCTTCCATCAGCGGGATGTCGGGGTAGCCGCCGGCGGCGGTGAACAGCGAGCGGGTCACGAAAATCGCCTGGTCGCCCGTGGCGATGCCCGTCATGCGCGAGCGGACGTTCATCAGCGCGGCGACCACGCGCAGCAGCGGGTTGCGGCCCGCGATGGCGACGTCGAAGCGGCCCCAGCCGCGGCGCGAGCGCTGGAGCCCGTCCACGATGAGGGCGTCGGCCGCATCGGGCAGCAGCGTGTCGGCGTGCAGGAACAGCAGGATTTCGCCGCGGGCGCGCGCGGCCCCGGCGTTCATCTGCAGGGCGCGCCCCCGAGGCGCGGAGATGACGGCATCGGCCAGTGGGCCGGCCCGCGCCACCGTCGCATCCCGGCTGCCGCCGTCCACCACGATGACCTCCGCCCCCCGCGCGCGCATGGACGCGAGCGCGGCGAGCGTCACGGCAAGGCCGTCGGCCTCGTTTAGGCAGGGAATGATAATGGACAACATGCAGCTGTCAGCCGTCAGTTGTCAGCGAAAGCGAAGGATACTCGGGGTCCTCGACTGACGGCTGACGACTGACGGCTCATGGCCTCCGGGCGTCGTTGAGCGCCCAATCATAGTCCAGAAAGCGCAAATCGGCCTTCTGGTCCTGGATCTGCTTACGGTGCTCGGGCGTGTCGGCGAGGAGGGCGGCGTAGCGCGCGAAAAACTGCTCGCGCGACGCGACGGGCGGTGCCTTGCCCTCCAGTCCGCGGTAGCCGCTAGTCCAGTCCTCCTTGAACCAGTCGAAGATTTTGGACACTTCGAGCCTGCCGGTCTCCGCGTTGTAGCGGTTGCGGGAGCGGTCGGACAGGAACCGCGCGGCCTGCTCCTCGAGCTGGGCGTCGAGGCGCTCCGCGACATAGGCTTCCTCGCGCAGCATCGGGCAGCCGATCGAAGCGCAGTTGACGGCGAAGTGCACGCGCGGCTCGTCGTAGGCGCCCGGCCTCCGCAGCGTCTCGTGCTCGACGCGGTCGAGAAAGGACGCGCTCCCCAGCAGCGTGAAAAAGCGATCCTTGAAAGGGTTGCCGAAGATCTTGCCGAAGTCCCATATGGACCTGATGTCGGGATAACGGGTGAGGATCTTCTCGACGGTGAAGGCGTTGTAGGCGTTGATCAGGAAGGCCGCCCGCTGCGCCTTGCTCCAGCCGGCGAATTCCTGCTGAGCCACTTTCGACAACGAGTCGAGGTAGCCCTTCAGCTCGCGGCGGTCCTGCGCGAACCCGGCGTAGCGCACCTGCGAGGCCTTGCCGCCCTCGAGCAGCACGACGTGCTTCTTCAAGAGCGCCGTCCAGGCCCTGTGCTCGTGGTCGAATTCCTGCGCCGTCGCGCTTCCTGTCGCAAGCGCAAGTAGCAGCGCGGCGGTGATGACTGACGACGCGCGTCGAGGGGCGGAACAGGCGCCCCGCGTTTCCGCGGGGATGTGACCCCCTCTGACGCGCTGGGCGGCCGACACGATGGACCCCAATTCGAGCGTCATCTTGACGGAGGCCGTTGACGACTGACGAGAGCTCCCGGCGAGAGCCGGAGCCTACTTAGGGTCATCCTTCATCCTTCCGCCTTCATCCTTCGGCTTCCCGCGCATCCAGGCGTGATACTTCTCCACCAGCTTGAGCAATAGCTGGGGGGCGTGGGCGCGCTTCCATGCGCCTGCGGCGTACTTGTTGGCTTCCGCCATGGTCGGATAGATGTGGATCGTGCCGAGGATCTTGTTGAGCCCGATACCGTGGCGCATGGCCGAAATGTATTCGACGATCAAGTCGCCCGCGTGCTCGCCGACGATCGTGACCCCCAGCACCCTGTCCTTGCCGGGAGCCGTGAGCACCTTGACCACGCCATGCGCCTCTCCATCCGCGATGGCGCGGTCGAGGTCGTCGATGGCGTAGGTCGTGACTTCATGGGGGACGTTCTTCTCGCGGGCCTCGGTCTCGTTCAGCCCCACGCGCGCGACCTCGGGATCGGTAAAAGTCGCCCACGGGACCGCCGAGTAGTCGGCCCGGTAGCTGCGGAAGCGGCCGAAGAGCGCGTTCACCGCCGCGTACCAGGCCTGGTGCGACGCGGTGTGCGTGAACTGGTAGGGGCCGGCAACATCGCCACAGGCGTAGATATTGGGGTAGATCGTGCGCAGGTATTCGTCGGTCTCCACGGTTCGCGCTTTTGTCACCGGAATGCCGAGTTCCTCCAGGCCGTAGCCTTCCGTATTGGCAACGCGCCCCACGGCCACCAGCAACTGGTCGAAGGCGATGCTCACGTCCCTTCCGTCGTGCTCGGCGACCAGCACTTTTTCGCCGTTCTCGCCCCTGAACGACCTTGCCTTGTGGCGGGTCAGCACGCGGATACCCTCGGTCTTGAAGCGGTCCGCCACCATCGCGGAGATCTCCGGGTCTTCGCGGATCAGAATGCGAGGCAGCATCTCGACCTGCGTCACCTGCGAGCCGAAGCGTGCGAAGCATTGGGCGAGCTCGCAGCCGATGGGTCCGCCGCCCAGCACCACCAGCCGCTTTGGCAACTGGCGCAGGTCCCACACGGTATCGGAGGTGAGGTAGCCGGTGTCCTCGATGCCGGGTATCGGCGGCACGAAGGGGCGGCCGCCGGCGGCGATCACGATGGCGCGCGTCGTCAGTATGCGGGTGCCGGCTGCCGTCTTCACGGCTACCGTCCAGGGCGAAGTGATCTTCGCCTCTCCCTCGATGCATTCCACCCCGAGCGCCGTGTAGCGCGTCGCGGAATCGTGCGGCTCGATGGCCCTGACGACGCGCTGCACCCGCTCCATGACGTCGGCGAAGTCGAACTCCGCGCTGGCCCACTTGATGCCGAATTCCCCGGCGCGCTTGATCTGCGAGAGCAGGCGCGCCGACCGGATGAGCGCCTTGGAGGGCACGCAGCCCGTATTGAGGCAGTCCCCGCCCATGCGGTGCTTCTCGATCAAGGTGACTTTCGCCTTCACCGCGGCGGCGATGTAGGCCGACACGAGCCCGGCGGACCCGGCGCCTATGACAACCAGGTTGCGGTCGAAACGCTCCGGAGGCTCCCAGTTCTCGTACACCTTCCGCGCCTTGATGGTGTCGACCGCCCTCTTGGCGATCAGCGGGAAGACGCCCAGTATCGTGAAAGCGACCAGCAGCTCGATGGAGATTCTCAGCTCGCCCAGCGTGGTGCCGGCGTAGACGTAGGCGATGGTCCCGGCGAGCATTCCCACCTGGCTCACCCAGAAATAAGTCCAGGTCCCGATGGACGTAAGGCCCATCAGCAGGTTGATCGCGACGAACGGAATGGCGGGCACCAGCCGCAGCGCGAACAGGTAGAACGCCCCTTCCTTCGCGATCCCTTCGTTGACGCGTCTCAGCCGGTCGCCGAACTTCGCCTGCACCCAGTCGCGCAGCAGGAAGCGGGAGGCGAGGAAGGCGAGGGTGGCGCCGATGGTGGAGGCGAACGACACGATCACGGTGCCCCACAGCAGGCCGAAGACCGCGCCCGCGATCAGCGTCATGACCGCGGCGCCCGGCAGCGACAGACCGGTGACTACCACGTAGATCAGGAAGAAGACAAGGCCGGAGGCGACCGGGTGCTGCGCAACCTGCGCGTTGATCGCCGCCTGCTGCGATCTGAAGAACTCGAGCGAGAAGTAGCGGTGAAGGCCGAACGCGAAGAATGCCGCGACCAACGCCGCCACGACGGCAACCAGCAACAGTCGTTTCTTGTTCATCGTTTCCCGGACGATGATAACGGAAACCCGCAAGCGGGCTTCCCCGGGTCGATACGCACGCCGGCGCCGGCCGGATGTCTGGCGGATGGAACCGCCATCTGCTCATTTCGTTGACCGCAAGCCTTTGACTGCGCTACTCTTTCGCCTTTCGCCCCGGGGCGCTCCCCGCGTGTCCAAGGCTCCCAAGACCCAGCCACCGGAATCGCTCGAAGCCGCATTGGCGGAACTCGAGAAAATCGTGTCCACCATGGAGGCGGGCCAGCTGCCGCTCGAGCGTTCGCTCGCCGCCTACAAGCGCGGCGCGGAACTGCTGAAGTACTGCCAGGCGGCTCTGCAGGACGCCCAGCAGCAGGTGAAAATCCTGGAGAACGGCATCCTGCGGGACTTCAAGAGTGACAATCGCGACGACGACTGATTTCGCGGCCTGGACGCACTCGCAGCTGCAGCGCGTCCAGGAGACGCTCCAGCGCGTGCTGCCGGCGGCGGACATCGCGCCCCAGCGCCTGCACCAGGCGATGCGCTACGCGGTGCTCGACGGGGGCAAGCGCGTGCGCCCGCTGCTGGCGTTCGCCGCCGGCGAGCTGGCGGACGCCGATGCCGGGCGCGTCGCCATCGCCGGGGCGGCAGTGGAGCTGATCCATGCCTATTCGCTGGTGCACGACGACCTGCCGTGCATGGATGACGACGACCTGCGCCGCGGCAAGCCGGCGTGCCATGTCGAGTTCGACGAGGCGACCGCGCTGCTCGTGGGCGACGCGTTGCAAAGCCTCGCCTTCCAGCTGCTGGGCGACTACCGGCTCGCCGACGACCCGAAGACGCAGCTCGAGATGGTGAAGCTCCTGGCGGCCGCGGCGGGCTCGCGCGGCATGGCGGGAGGACAGGCGATCGACCTGGAGTCGGTGGCCAAGGCCCTCACCGTGCCGGAGCTCGAGTTCATGCACATCCACAAGACCGGGGCGCTGATCCGGGCTTCCGCGCTGCTCGGCGCGCGCTGCGGAAACGGGCTCGACGCGAAGGCTTTCGCGCAGCTCGACCAGTTCGCCAAGCTGATCGGCCTCGCTTTCCAGGTGGTGGACGACGTGCTCGATGCCGAATCGTCCACCGCCACCCTGGGCAAGACCGCGGGGAAGGACGCCAAGGACAACAAGCCGACCTACGTCAGCGCGCTGGGGGTGGTGCGCGCGCGGGCGCTGGCGCAGGAAATGCGGCAGAATGCCCTCGACGCCCTTGCGGGCTTCGGGGAAGGGGCCCTGAGGCTGCGGCAAATCGCGGATTTTATTGTGCTTAGGAAGTTCTAACTATTGCCAAATCCCGACGCTGTGCGCGGGTTTGGCTCCGCGCGATCGAACGGACGGCTTCGCCGCCGCTCATCGCGCGGGAACGAGGATAATGACAGGGCCTACGGGTCAGGCAGATGTCTGAGAACGTAATCAACTCGGCACTCGGCACTCAGCACTCGGCACTAGGTGCGAAGTACGAGCTGCTCAAGAGCGTGAACTACCCGCACGAGCTGCGCCGCCTCGACGTGAGGCAGTTGAAGCAGCTCGCCGACGAGCTGCGCGCCTTCCTGCTGGAATCGGTGAGCCAGACCGGGGGCCACCTGTCTTCCAACCTCGGCACGGTCGAGCTGACGATCGCCCTCCACTACGTGCTCGACACTCCGCACGACCGCATCGTGTGGGACGTCGGCCACCAGACCTACGGCCACAAGGTGATCACCGGGCGGCGCGAGGGCATGGACCGGATGCGCATGTGGGGCGGGCTGTCCGGTTTCCCGCGCCGGGAAGAAAGCGAATACGACACCTTCGGCACCGCGCACTCCAGCACGTCCATCAGCGCCGCGCTGGGCATGGCGATCGCTTCCAAGCTGGCGGGCGTGAAGCGCCACGTGGTGGCGGTGATCGGTGACGGCGCGATGACCGCCGGCATGGCGTTCGAGGCGCTCAACAACGCCGGCGATTCCGACACCAACCTGCTCGTGATCCTCAACGACAACGAGATGTCGATTTCACCGCCGGTCGGTGCCCTCAACAAGTATTTCGCCAAGCTCATGTCGGGGCGCTTCTACGCCGCCGCGCGGGGACTGGGCGAGAAGGTGCTCGGCGAGCTCGCCAGGCGTGCGGAAGAGCACGTGAAGGGCATGGTGACGCCGGGCACCCTGTTCGAGGAGCTGGGATTCAACTACATCGGCCCGATCGACGGGCACGACCTCGACGCGCTGATCCCGACCCTGCGCAACATGATGGAGCTGAAGGGCCCGCAGTTCCTGCACGTCGTCACCCGCAAGGGGCAGGGCTACAAGCTGGCGGAGGCCGACCCGGTCCTCTATCACGGCGTCTCGAAGTTCGACGCGTCGAACGGCATCGTCGGCGGCAAGCCCGGCGGCAAGCTGACCTACACCCAGGTCTTCGGCGAGTGGCTGTGCGACATGGCGGCGAAGGACCCGCGGCTCATCGGGATCACGCCCGCCATGCGCGAAGGCTCGGGGCTGGTCAGGTTCGCCGAGCGCTACCCCGACCGCTATTTCGACACCGGGATCGCCGAGCAGCATGCGCTGACTTTCGCGGCCGGCCTCGCCTGCGAAGGCTACAAGCCGGTCGTGGCGATCTATTCCACCTTCCTGCAGCGCGCCTACGACCAGCTGATCCACGACATCCAGATCCAGAACCTGCCGATCCTGTTCGCGATCGACCGCGCGGGGCTGGTGGGGGCGGACGGGGCGACCCACAACGGCAGCTTCGACTTGAGCTACCTGCGGTGCCTGCCCAACATGACGGTGATGACGCCCGCGGACGAGAACGAGTGCCGGCAGATGCTCTACACCGGCTTCCAGATGACGACGCCCGCCGCGGTGCGCTATCCGCGCGGCACGGGCCCCGGCACCGAGGCCGCGAAGGAGATGGTTGCGCTGCCCATCGGCCGCGGCGAGATCCGCCGCCGCGGCAACTCGTTCGCGCTCCTGTCGAAGCGGGTGGCGATCCTCGCCTTCGGTCCGGTGCTGAAGGCGGCGCTGGAAGCGGGCGAGGAGCTCGATCTGACGGTGGCAAGCATGCGCTTCGTGAAGCCGCTCGACGAGCAGCTGGTGGGCGAGCTCGCCGATGCGCACGACCTGCTGGTGACCGTCGAGGAGAATGTGGTGATGGGCGGGGCGGGCAGCGCGGTGCTGGAAGCCCTGCAACGGGCGGGCCGACGCGTCGCCGTCCTCCAGCTGGGCCTTCCCGACCGCTTCATAGACCAGGGCGACCCGGGGATCCAGTTGGCGCATGCCGGCCTCAACAGGGAAGGCATCGTGAAGGCTATCCGCGAGCGGGTCGCCACGTAAGACTTCTGGCGGCTGGCGGCTGACAACTGACGGCTACAAGCGAGAGCGAGGAACTGGTATGGCGCTGAACAAGCAGATGCTCGAAGACAACGAGATGAACGGTTACGCGGGGTACGCGCGCAACGACACGTACAACACCCTCGCGTTGCAGCGCATCGCGGAGAAGTACAAGTCCATCCTCAAGGACCTCGGCGAGAACCCGGACCGCGAGGGTTTGAAGAAGACCCCGGAACGCGTGGCGAAGGCGCTGCAGTTCCTCACGCACGGCAACGATCTCGACCCCGCGCAGATCCTGCGCTCCTCCATGTTCCGCGAGGAGTACGAGCAGATGGTGATCGTGAAGGACATCGAGCTCTATTCCCTGTGCGAGCACCATATCCTGCCGTTCTTCGGCAAGTGCCACGTCGCCTACATCCCCAAGGGATGCATCGTCGGGCTGTCGAAGATCCCGCGCGTGGTGGACGCGTTCGCGCGCCGGCTCCAGGTGCAGGAGCGCCTGACGGTCGAGATCCGCAACTGCATCGAGGAGACGCTCAAGCCGCAGGGCGTGGCGGTGGTGATCGAGGCGCAGCACATGTGCATGGTGATGCGCGGCATCCAGAAGCAGCACTCGATCGCGACCACGTCGGCTTTCACCGGCGAGTTCAACACCGACAAGACGCGCGCCGAGTTCATGCGGCTCATCGGCCGCAGCCACGTCGGCTGACCAGCGCTGCGGTTGAAAAGCTTGACGCAAAGTCGCAAAGCCGCAAAGGAAAGCAAGACAGAATACGTTTTTGAGCTTGTCCTCATTTCAGTATTTCTTTGCGCCTTCGCGTCTTTGCGTCTAGTGTTTTCACATCTGGATAGATGAGCGAGTCCCAAAAAACGAGCGAGTTCATTGTCGAGTGCATCCTGCCGGACGTGCGCAAGGGCAGGATGATGATCATCGTCGACGACGAGGAGCGCGAGAACGAGGGTGACCTTTTCGTCGCGGCGGAGCGCGTGACGCCCGAGGCGATCAATTTCATGGCCGCCCACGGCCGCGGGCTGATTTCCCTCGCGCTCACCGAGGAGCGCATGCGCAGCCTGGGGCTTTCGCTCATCACCGACGACACCGGCAACCAGACCAAGTTCGGCACCGCGTTCGCCACCCCGATCGACGCGCGCCAGGGCATCGGCTCCGGGATGTCGGCGCACGACCGCGCGCGGACGATCGAGGTTGCGATCGCCGACGGCGCCAAGCCCACGGACCTCATCCGTCCCGGCCGGCTGCAGACCTTGCGCGCCGTGGACGGGGGCGTGCTCGCCCGCCCCGGTCATACGGAAGCCGCCGTGGACCTGGCGCGGCTGGCGGGGCTGAAGCCCGCCGGCGTGATCTGCGAAATCATGAACGAAGACGGCACGATGGCGCGCATGCCGGAACTCGAGCGCTTCGCGGCGGTGCACGGGATCGAGATCGTGCGGATCGCCGACCTCGTCGCCTACCGCCGCGGCGAGCGCGAGGTCCGCCGGCGCGCCGAGTCGTTCCTGCCCACGCGCGACGCCGGCGATTTCCGCATCGTGGTCTACAGCGACAGCCTCGAGACGCAGGCGGTCGTGGCGCTGGTGAAAGGCGCGGTCGGCCCGCAGTCGCCCACCCTGGTCCGGCTCCATTCGCAATGCCTCACCGGCGACGCCTTCGGCTCCGCGCGCTGCGATTGCGGAGAGCAGCTGGAGGCCGCGCTCGCGATGATCGACAAGGCGGGGGCGGGCGTGCTGGTTTACACCTTCGACGAGGGGCGCGGCATCGGGCTCCTCAACAAGATCCGCGCCTACGCGCTCCAGGACCAGGGCCAGGACACCGTGGAGGCCAACCACGCGCTCGGCTTCGCGGCGGACATGCGCGATTACAAGACCGGCGCGCACATCCTGTTTGACCTCGGGGTGCGCGATGTCCGCCTGATCACGAACAACCCGGACAAGGTGCGCAGCCTCGAGGAGTACGGCCTGAAAGTCAGCGAGCGCGTGCCGATCGAGGTGGTGCCAAGGGAATCCAACCGCGCCTACCTGGAGACCAAGCGCGAGAAATTCGGCCACCTGCTATCACAGGCAAGCGAGCAACTGGACGTGGAAAAAACCGTCCCGTCAGAGGAAAGCAAGAAGGTGGACGTGGGAAAACCCGTCCCATCACAGGAAAGCGAGAAACCGGACTTTGAAAAAACCGTCCCCGTCCCGCTGGAGCTGGCATCCACGATGCCGCTCCCGGAAACAAAGGCGGAACCGGGACCCACGCCTCCACTTCCGGCAAAAAAGACGGACCTGGAATCCACCGTCCGACTTCCCGTGAAGACGCGCAAGGAGCGCTGAGCGGGACGGCGCTGCCTGCCGGAAGAGGACCATGGCCTCCTACGTCGACAGCGTCCTGATCAGCGGGGAAGCGGTGCTGCACCGCGGTCACGTGTCGTTGTGGCCGCATGCCTGGAAGATCGTGGTCGGGATCGTGCTGCTGCCCTTGTTCGGGCTCGGGCTGGTGTTCCTCGCCTGGGTCTGGATCCTCTACAAGACCACCGAGATCGCGATTACCAACAAGCGCATCATCGCCAAGTTCGGCTTCATCAGCCGCAGCACGATCGAGATCAACCTGGCCAAGGTCGAGAGCGTGCAGGTGGACCAGGGCGTGATGGGCCGCATGCTCGACTACGGCACCATCATCGTGGCCGGCGCGGGAACGCCCAACCTCTCCATCCCCGGGGCCGCCGACCCCCTCGAGTTCCGCAAGCATTTCATGGAGGCGACCGACCGGCTCCAGGCGCGCGCCGCGCGCGCGTAATCACCGGGTACTGCGTGAATCGTGATTCGGGGGTCGTGATTCGAGTGGGTTGGCAGACACCGCTTCAGCAACTGGCGTCTGGCGGCTCAGTATCTCCGGATAAGCGTCATCGTGGTGCCGTCGCGCCGCATCTCCATGCGGTTGAGGAAGCTCATGCCGAGCAGGGCAATCGGGAGCCGGTCGCCCTCGAGCACCGCAGCATCCACGCCGTTCAAGGTGATGTCCCCTACCCGGATCGTGTCGAGCTTGACGTTGTAGACCGGGATGACGCCATTGGCGGTCTGGGTGAACGAGCGCGGCGCCGCGAGATAGTTGATGCCGATGCGCCGGGCATCGGCGCTGGAGAGCACGACCGAGGTCGCGCCGGTGTCCACCAGGAAGCGCAAGGTGGTGCCGTTCACGACGCCGGTGGTGATGAAATGGCCGCTCGAATCCGCGACGAGCGTAGCCCTGTCGCCGCCCGAGCCGAAAGCCGTGGTCGCCACGGCCGCGCCCTCGCCGGGCCCGAGCGTGCGCCGCTGGCCCTCGACATCGAACGTCGCCGACTGGCTGTCCGCGCTGACGAGCTTCACGCCTTCGATGATTTGCCCGACCGCCAGCGTGCGCGGCTTGCCGCCGTTGATGGATACGACCGCCTTGCCGGCGGTCAGCGCCACCACGTGGATGTCCGCCGCGGCGGCCGGGGCCGACGCCAGCGTCAGGCAGAGTATGGATAGAATACGAATGCGCACTACCGCCGCTCCCCTCCCGCGCGAACAATGAAACCGGTTGCAATATTCCGCCACGCGGCCAGCGAAGGCCCGGGCTATTTTGCCACATACCTCGACCGCCACGAGGTTCCGTGGCAGCTCATCAAGGTGGACCGCGGCGAGCCGGTGCCTTCGGATCCCGGCGATTACAGCGGGCTTGTCTTCATGGGCGGTCCGATGAGCGTCAACGACGACCTGCCCTGGATCGCGCCGGCGCTGCGCCTCATCCGCGCGGCGGCGGACGCGAACGTGCCAGTGCTCGGGCATTGCCTGGGCGGCCAGCTGATGGCCAGGGCCCTGGGCGGGAGGGTCACCCGCAACCCGGTGAAGGAAATCGGCTGGGGGACGGTGGATGTGCTGCGCAACGATGCCGCCGCGACCTGGTTCGGAGACGGACTCGGCTCGTTCGATTCCTTCCACTGGCACGGCGAGACCTTCTCCATCCCGCCCGGCGCGACCCGGATCCTCTCCAGCCCCTGGTGCGAGAACCAGGCCTTCGTGCTCGGCCCGCACCTCGGCATGCAGTGCCACGTCGAGATGACCCCGGAGCTCATCCGGGCGTGGTGCCGGGACTGGGAAAAGGAAGTGGAATCGCTCGCCAGGCGCACGCCCTCGGTGCAGACGCCGGCGCAGATGACTGAGGGGGTGGACGCGAAAGTGCGCACGCTCAACGCGGTGGCAGACCTCCTTTACGACCAATGGGCCACCGGCCTCAAGGGAGGCTGACGGCTGGCGGCTGACAGCCGACGGCTATTTCTTGCCGTTGCAGACTTCCGCTGCGCGCGACTTGGCGTAGTGGGAATGCTCGAACCCGGGCACGTTGACGGTCTTGTCGTCGTCCCGAAAGACGAACGGATACTCCCCCTGCTTCTTGTACAGGGACAAGAGCGACTTCGCGTCCATGCCCGGCTTGAAGCTGCGGCGCAGGAACCCGTCGACTATTTCCCGCGCGGTGGCGATTGCCTCCTCGGCCGTCTCGAACTCGCCGATGCGCCGCACCTCTGAATCGGGCTTGAGGTAGTTGACCACGCCTTCGACAAGGTATGCCATGCGGTTTCCCCCGGGATTCGTTAAGATCGCCTCGTCTGGAAGTGTCCAGGCAGTGCCGAGAGAAAAACTACTCCCCGAGTCCGGTGTTGTCCATGAGTCTTTGGGCGCGTTGCGCAAAACGCGACAGCCGGCCCGCCAAAACCTCACAGAATGTTAGGTTTCGCTTCGAACGCCGGCGCCGCACCGTGAAAAATTCCCCAACTGATCGGAAAGGGGCCTTGCCATGGATCGCCGCGCTTTCAATACCACGCTCATGAGTGCCGCTGCTACCTCGCTTACGGGTTGCGCTACCGGCGGCGCCGGGGGCGGTGGCAGCCGCACCGTGTTCTACCAAAGCGTCGGCGACCGGCTGACGCACTGGGACGTGGACGTGGACAACGCCACGCTGACGCGGCGCGCCACCATCGGCCTGCCCTCCAACGTGCAGTACGTGTGGCCGCATCCGTCGCGCAAGTACCTGGTCGTCTCCACCAGCGACGCCGCCTCGGGCCTCGCGCCCGACCCCGGTAAGGTGCACCGGCTGTGCGCGGTTCGCGTGGACGCGAGCGGGGCGCTCATCCCGCACGGCGAGCCGGCGGCCCTGCCGCAGCGGCCCATCCACAACAGCGTGGACGCTAGCGGCCGGTACGCGCTCACCTGCTACAACAATCCCAGCAACCTGACGGTGCATCGCATCAACGGCGATGGCACGACCGGCGCGCTGGTGCAGCAATCCTCCAAAATCGACGTCGGCATCTTCGCGCACCAGATCCTGACCACGCCCGGCAACCGCACGGCCATCCTGGTCACCCGCGGCAACCGGCCCCAGGCGAAGAAGGCGGAGGATCCTGGCGCGCTGAAGGTCTACCACTTCAGGGACGGCCAGCTCTCGCCGCTCGCCAACCTGCCGGTCGGCGGCAAGGGCGGCCTGGGCTACGGCCCGCGCCACCTGGATTTTCATCCGGCGCAGCCGTGGGCTTATGTCTCGGTGGAATCGCAGAACCAGCTGCACATGCATCGCATGCAGGGCGACAGCCTGGCCGCGGAGCCCGCGTACAACAAGACCACAACGGTCGGGACGTACGACATCAGCTTTCCGCAGGCCGCCGGCGGCATCCATGTCCACCCCAACGGCCGCACCGTGTACGTGTCGAACCGAGCCAACGCCACGGTGGACTTCAACGGCAGGCGGGTATTCCGCGGCGGCGAGAACAACATCGCGGTGTTCTCCATCAATCAGGCCACCGGCGAGCCCACCCTGATACAGAATGCCGACCCGCAGAGCTTCCATATCCGCACCTTCAGCATCGATCCCAGCGGGCGCATCCTGGTCGCGGCGAGCATCGTGGACATGTCGGTGCGCGACGGTGACAACGTGCGCCACGTGCCCGCGGGGCTGACCATCTTCCGGATCGGGGCCGACGGCAAGCTCAGCTTCGTACGCAAGTACGACGTCGAGCTCGGCGGGAAATTTCAGTGGTGGACGGGGTTCGTGGGGCTGTCCGCCGCGTGAGGCGCGGCTTTCGTGCGCTGCATCGCGAGAGGCCGATAGAAAAGTCACTCGGCGAGCCGCTTCGGCCCGCTCAAATCCCAGGTGAGAGTCCGTATTCCGGTTTCGTCCAGCACGATTTCGATTTCGTCCCACTCGAGGGTGGGGCACTCTTCGGCCCAAAGCTCTGATTCCTGCTCCAGCGGGAACTGGTCCTGATCGCTGCCGTACACATCATCGAGCTCCTGCTCCAGCGGGAACCGGTCTCGATCGCTGCCGTACACGTCATCGAGCATCATTGTTGCCTCCGCCAGGTGTTGGGAGCGGCACGTGTCGGCAATCCGACCGCCGCCCCTTGACTCTCCAGCTGGCTCTTATGTTGAGTACATTGCGTGACCAGCGCAATCAAGGAACCTATTGATTTTCTGAAGAGTTTTCGCGACATCCCGTAAACATTCTGCTACACCGTCTCGCATGCTGAGCGACCGGGGGCAAAATCAAGCCGGTTTTCCAGGCGCGATTGCGCCCTTCGGCGCTAATGGCGGAGGTTCTCGAACTGCAGAGGAATTGTTGCTGTCGGGTCGTCAGCGCCGGCCGCCTGCTGCCTGCTGCTCGTCCCACTCCTTGCAGCGCTGCATCGCCTCGGGGGTGAACTCCGACTGCGGCTGGTTGCCGCCGATGATCGCCATCAGGATGTGCTCGCGGTCGGGCTCGTCCCAGGTGACGTTGAAGAAGCGGCGCGCGACGCCGACCGGGAAGGTGATCACGTCGAGCGGCTCGAGGTCCACGTATTCCTTCGCCGCGCCCTCGTTCCACTCCGCCCGCCAGCGGCCGGTCATGGCGACGAAGGTCTCGTTGGTGTCATGGTTGTGCATGAGCGTGCCCTTGCCGGGCTTCGCGCGCACGTAGGCCAGGTTGAACCCCTCGGAAATGGGGATCGCCGGCATGCCGGAAGCGTAGTCGCCGACCGGCGAGTAGGTCGCCTCGTTGACCTTCTCCGGCGGCTCGAAGCCGATCACCGCGTAGAGCGTCTTGTGCGATTCGGGGAGGTGGCTGTCCGGCAGCCCCTTGTCCGAGCCCTTCAGCTCCTTGAACCGCGCCACCCGCTTCAACATCTCCGCGCGCGGCATCACGCGCACTTTGCGCCAGTCGTCCATGGGCGTCCCTCCTTGGGGTTACCGAGATGGAACCACAGATGCACACAGATACACACAGATATCAAAATCCAATACCTTAGCTTGATCTTTTATCCGTGTTCATCTGTGTCTATCCGTGGTTAAGTTCTATTCCGCTGCCGGCCGGGCGTCAAGACTCCCGAACCGGTCTCAAAAATAGCCACAGAACCACACGGAATTACACGGAGGGAGACCCAACCTGCTGACGGCGCTTGGCTGTTGTGATCTCTGTGTGGTTCCGTGTATTTCCGTGGCTGAAGTGGTTTTGAAGATAGCTACATTATGTGTCCCAACGCACATTGGGCCACAAGTGGCATTGCACCGAGGGCGTGCGCTTTCGAGCTATCAGCGCGGCTGTTCGTGGTTTCGTCTTGCGTTTCAAGCAGATTGAATGCGAAGTTAAACCTCCCAAATTGGTAGATTTGTTTTTTGGTTTTTCTCGGTCTATAACTGATGCCTGAAAAACGCGACCTGCTTTATCTAAAGGCAGGCACTCACGGCACGACCTTGGGCGTGGCTCTCCTCCGGGGGCGAAGGAGAGAGGTGCTGGACAGCGTTACTTGCGCTGGTGATCTGCTGCTGTAATGTGATACGGCCGTCCGGGACGCGCGTGGCGTCGTCCTGGATGCTGGACAAGAGCTTGACGGGCTTGCAGCCGCGCTCTCATGATGCCTTTTTCTCAGGGTATCGATTTCAATGCGAGCACGCGCGAGTTCCATGGTTCTGGTTGCGTCTCTGCTCGGGGCCGCCGGCAGCAGCGCCGCGCAGCCAAGCAGGGACAACGCGTTCACGGTCTACGCCGCCTATCGCGATGGCGGCAGCTTTGAAGACATCACCACCGGGAGCAAGCTCCCGATCGAGGCGTCCGGCGCGTTCGCTGTAAGCCTCGATCTGGGCCTCGATCCGAGGGCCGGCACGCAGCTGCAGATCTATGTGTCGCGCCAGAAGTCGGACGTTGACGCCCGGCAGGCCAGTCAGCCGACGCCGCCGTCGGCGCCGCTGCCCGCGAAGGTCCCGCTGACGGTCACGTATGCGCACATCGGCGGCACCGCCTTCCTCGATAAGAAGATAGGGCAGGGCGCCTATCTCGCCGGCGGGATCGGCGCCACGCTGTTCGAGCCGGACCTCAACGGGTTGGCGAACGAGCTGCGCCCCTCGATCAGCCTGGCCCTCGGCTATCAGTTGCCCCTCGGCGAGCGCCTGGCGCTGCGCTTCGAAGCGCGCGGCTACGCTACTCTCGTCAACAGCAACAGCGCGCTGTTCTGCTCCGGAGGCTGCGTGATCTCCATCAAGGGCGAAACCGTGACGCAGGGCGAGGTGCAGCTCGGCCTGTCTTTCCGCTACTGATCATGCCGTCTGCGCCACCCGCTCGTTCGCGAGCGCGAGGCGCTCGGCGAGCAGGCGCAGCAGCCCGTGCGCGATCTCGAGCCGGCAGCCCTCGCTCAGCCGTGCCAGCGCATCGTTGTCGAACTCCGCGACCAGGACGTCGGCCATCGACTCGACCGTCGCCTGTCTCAATTCGGTCCCGTCCCGGATGTAGGCCATCTCGCCGAAGCATTCACCTGTCCTCAGCACGTTGAGCAGCCGCCCCCGCTTGGTCACCTTGACGTGGCCTGCCGCCAGGTAGAAGAGGCTTTGCCCCGGCTCGTCCTCGCGGAGGA
>JBIOVQ010000157.1:0-14360 GCA_044867805.1 Burkholderiales bacterium
CATACGCACGTGGGGCTCGGCGCCGCGGCCGATCGGCGCGCTCACCGCGATCCGCGACGACGGCATGGTCGTGGGCTCCGTGTCCGGCGGCTGCATCGAGGACGACATGATCCTGCAGGTGCGCGACCGGACGCTGGTCCAGGACAAGCCGGCGACGACCAAGTACGGCGTCTCCGCGGAGGAAGCCAAGCGCTTCGGCTTGCCGTGCGGCGGGACGCTCGAGCTGGTGCTCGAGCCGCTGACGCGGGACAGCAAGGTGGAGGAGCTGCTCACGCGCGTGGAACGCCACGAGCTGGTGAAGCGGCGGCTCGACATGAAGTCCGGCGCCGTCACCATCGGCCCGGCGAACTCCAACGACCAGCTCGACTTCGACGGGGCGACGCTCACCACGGTGCACGGGCCGCGCTGGCGGCTGCTCATCATCGGCGCCGGCCAGCTCTCCACGTTCCTGGCGCAGATGGCCCAGGGGCTCGACTACCAGGTCACCATCTGCGATCCGCGCGAGGAATATGCCGAGGGCTGGAACGTGCCGGGAGTCGAGCTGAAGCGCGGCATGCCCGACGACGTGGTGACCGGGATGGACCTGGACGGGCACAGCGCGGTGGTGACGCTGACGCACGATCCCAAGCTCGACGACATGGCGCTGCTGGAGGCCCTCAAGTCGCCGGCCTTCTACGTCGGCGCGATCGGCTCGAGAAAGAACAACGACGCGCGGCGCCGCCGGCTCGCCGACTTCGACCTGTCGCAGCAGGAAATTGCGCGGCTGCACGGCCCGGTGGGGCTCAAGCTCGGCGCCAAGACTCCACCGGAAATCGCGATCGCCATCCTGGCCGAGATGACCGCGATCCGGAACGGGGTCAAGGTTCCCGAGTTCGTGGAGCAGGAAAAGGCGACGGTGGCGGGCTGCGCCACTTGAAAGCAGTTGGCAGTTGGCAGTGGACAGTAACGAATAGGAAGTAGGACGTAGGAATCGGCGGCGCGGCTTCCGGAGCGCGCGCCGGGCGCTACAATTTCCCCCATGAGGCTCCTGCGTACCGCGCTGCTGGCGTTGGCGCTGGCCATGCCGGTGGCCGCAGCGGCGGCGGAGCGCGAAGCGAACGCGATCTTTCTCGTCGCCGCCCGGGAACTCAACGATCCCAACTTCCGCCAGACGGTGGTGCTGGTCACGCATCCGCGGCAAGGCGGCCCGTGGGGCGTCATCATCAACCGGCCGCTCCAGCAGCGGCTGAGCGGGGTCTTCACCGACCAGAAAACACTCAAGGGCCGCAAGGACGTGCTCTACTTCGGCGGGCCGGTGCAGCGCGACGGGCTGGTGTTTCTCGTTCGTTCCGCGAGCCCGCCGCCGCGCTCCGTCGCGCTCCTGCGCGATGTCTACTTCACGGGCGATACCGACTGGATAGACGAGCAGCTCAAGCGTCCCGAGCCGACGCGCGGGCTGCGGGTGTACGCGGGCTACTCGGGGTGGGCGCCTGGCCAGCTGCAGCGCGAGATCGCGCGCGGCGGCTGGCACGTGCACCCGGCCGACGCCGAGACGGTGTTCGACAAGGCTCCGTCCCGCATCTGGCCCGAGCTGATCGAGCGGGCGACGACAAAGCGGACGCGAAACGCGTCCGCTGACTGATACTGCGTGACGTGATACGGCGCGACACGGTCGAGCGTGACGCAACAAAGCGTGGTTGAACCTTCAAAGTAGAGCCACGCACCACCGTGTCACGTTTCATCGTGTCACGCTGCACCGCGTCACGATTCATCGTGTCACGCATTACCCGAGCGCAGCGAGGTCGTCGGCGCTGAGCTTCAATGCGGCCGCGCCGACGTTTTCCTCGAGGTGGGCGATGGAGCTGGTCCCGGGAATCGGCAGCATCACGCGCGAGCGGGCGAGGAGCCAGGCGAGCGCGACTTGCGGCGGAGTGGCGCCGAGCCGCGCGGCGACGCGCCGGATCTTGCCCGAACGCAGGAGCGAGCCCGCCCCCAGCGGATACCAGGGAATGAAGGTAATGCCCGCCTGCTCGCACGCGGCGAGGACGCCGTCCGACGAGCGGTCCTCCAGGTTGTACTCGTTCTGCACCGACACGATGGGCGCGATGCGGCGCGCCTGCTCCAGCTCGCGCAGGTCGACGTTGGAGACGCCGAGGTGACGGATCTTGCCGGCACGCTGCAGCTCGGCCAGCGTGCCGACCGATTCGGCGTAGGGCACCTTCGGATCGGGCGCATGGAGCTGGTACAAATCGATGCGCTCGACGCGCAGGCGCTTGAGGCTGGCGTCGAGCGCGCGGCGCAGATGCTCGGGGCGCCCGTCGGGGTCCCAGCGGCGCGCGCTCGGCCGCACCAGCCCGCCCTTGGTGCCGATGACGAGCCCGGCGGGGTAGGGGTAGAGCGCCTCCGCGATCACACGCTCGGAAACCTCGGGACCGTAGCTGTCGGCGGTGTCCAGAAAGTTGATGCCGAGCTCGACGGCGCGGACGAGCAGCCGCATGGCACCGGCGCGGTCGGGAGGGTCGCCCCAGATACCGGGGCCGGTCACGCGCATCGCCCCGAATCCCATGCGGTTGACCGTGAGACCGCCGAGCCGCACGGTGCCGGCAGCAGCGGCTGACTTCGCGGGAGAATCACTCATGACAGGGCCGATTCTACCTGCCGCCGGCACGGCGGCGCCCCCAATACGACCACGGATAAACACAGATATGAACACGGATGAAGAAAACCGGAAATGGTTTTGCTCCTATCTGTGTGTATCTGTGTTCATCTGTGGTTCCGTTTGGTTTTTGAGGTAACCTCCCGCTGGGAGGTCCCGGCATGCGGGTGGCGATCATCGGCGGCGGCACCATAGCGCGCCTTTTTCTTGAGCACATCCGGCGCGGCGAGCTCGGACGGGCGCGCGTGGTCGCCATTGCGGGGCGCAACGAGCGGTCGCGCGGCAGGAGGATCGCCGCGGATTTCCGCGTTCCGTTCGTGATCGGGCCCAAGGCCCTGCTGGCGAAGAAGCCGGACGTCGCGGTCGAGGCCGCGTCGCATGACGCCGTGCGCGAGTACGGCGAGCCGCTGCTGAAAAAGGGTGTCGCGCTGATCGTGCTCTCCAGCGGGGCGCTCTGCGATGATGCGCTGCGCAGGAAGCTGGAGCGCGCGGCGGAAAAAAGTGGCGCGTTGCTTTCGGTGCCTTCCGGCGGTATCGGTGGGCTCGATGCCCTGAAGGCGGCGTGCGTGGCGGGGGTGGACGAGGTGACGATCTCTGTGACGAAACCCCCGGCAGCGTGGAAAGGCATCGCGTACGTGGAGCGGCTCGGTATCGATCTCGACGGGCTGCGCGCGCCGCGTGTCCTTTTCGAGGGACCCGCGCGGGACGGCGTGCCGCATTTTCCGGCCAACGTGAACATCGCGGCGGTGCTTTCCATGGCGGGCATCGGTTTCGACAGGACACGGCTCAAGGTTGTCGCCGACCCGGCGCTCAAGTACAACACGCACTACATAAACGTCCGCGGCAAGACGGGCAGCTTCAGCATCAAGCTCGAGAACGTGCCCGCTCCGGACAATCCGAAAACGGCATGGCTCGCCTGCTACAGCGCGCTCGCGGCGCTGAAGGCGGCGCAGACGACGGTGCGCTATGGCACTTAAGCCGTCAGTCGTCAGACGTCAGTCTTCAGTGCTGAGTGTGGAAACAGCCGTCAGTCGTCAGCCGTCAGTTGACAGCGCACTGCAAAAGCGGTTCTCTGCTGAGGGCTGAGGGCTGAGGGCTGAGGGCTGAGGGCTCCCATGCGAATGCGATGAAAAACTTGATTAACCCGTCAAGCCCGGAAGCCGAAGCCGTCCGGCAGCGCTATTTGAAGGTGGATGCGGCGACGGTGTCCGATGTGCTCGACGCGCTCGGCTACCTCAACCAGGGACTCGCCCCCGATTTCGCTCCGTACCCGGAGAGCGCGGGGAAGCTCGCGGGATGGGCGTACACCGTCTGCGGTGAAATGCGTCCCTACGCGGGCAATGGAGACCCGGACAAGATGAAGGCAGTCGACGGCCTGAAGGCCGGCTGCGTCAGCGTGTGGAGCGGGGCGGGTGACGGCGTGTGCTTCTTCGGCGAGCTGATTGCGCTCGGCATGAAAACGCGCGGTTGCGCCGGCGCGCTGGTGGACGGCGGCATCCGGGACATCGAATGGATCGCGAAGCAGGGCTTTCCCGTCTACGCCCGCTATCGCACGCCGGTCCAGTCCATCGGCCGCTGGAAGGTCACGGCCTGGCAGGTCCCGGCCTACCTCCCCGGCGCGACCAAGCAGCATGTCATCGTCAATCCCGGCGATTTCGTGCTGGGCGACGCCGACGGTGTCATCGTCGTTCCCGCGGATGCGGCGGAGAAAGTGCTGAACGAAGCGGAGCGCCTGACCGCGACCGAGGTGAAGATCCGCGCCGAGCTCGACGCCGGCGCGACGCTGGAGCAGGTGCTGGCGAAGTACGGACACGTCTAGCCCAGTGACGACTGACGGCTGACGACTGACGACGGTGACCAATGACCAGTAAGACGGAAGTCAAACCGCTGCCAGCAGCCACCGTGACGCTCGTGCGCGATGCGCCGCGCGGGCTCGAGGTGCTGATGCTGCAGCGGAGCCAGAGCCTTGCCTTCATGCCGGGTGTTTACGTATTTCCGGGGGGCGCGCTCGACCGGGGCGATGATGCCCCGGAGCTGCACGCGCTGTGCGCGGGGCGGGACGACGGCGCCGCAAGCCGGGCCCTCGGTGTCGCGCGCGGCGGGCTGGCGTACTGGATTGCCGCCATTCGCGAAGCATTCGAGGAGGCGGGAATACTGCTCGCCTACGACGCCAGCGGCCGCTATGTCTCCCTGAGCGGCGCTGCGGCTGACCGGTTCCGCGCGCACCGCAAGGCGCTGGAAACAAATCACGGCGCGTTCGCGACGCTCGCGCGCAGCGAGGGACTGCGGCTTGCGACCGACCGGCTGCTCTACTTCGGCCACTGGATCACGCCGGTCGGGGTTCCACGCCGCTTCGATACGCGCTTCTTCCTGGCGGTGGCGCCGGAGGGGCAGGAGGCACAGCATGACAACCACGAAACCATCGCGCACGCCTGGGTGCGGCCGCGGGAAGCGCTCGACCTGTGCGCGCGCGAGATGCTCAACATGCGCATGCCCACGATCAAGACGCTCGAGCGCTTCGCGGCCTGCTCCACCGCCGCGGAGCTGGTCGCGGCGATATCCTCCTCCCCGGAAGTGCAGGTCCGCTTGCCGCGCATCACGCGCGACGGCCGCAGCGTGCTGCCGGGTGATCCGGGCTACGACGATGAATAGTGTGCAGTTTGCAGTGGGCAGTTTGCAGTTACTGCCAACTGACTACTGCCAACTGTCAACTTGCATATGGCTCTGGCGCGTGAAGAGATAGTTCCGGGGAGGATCGTTCAGCTAGGCCCCCTGGTGCGGCGGCTGACCGCGCCCAACCCCGGCGTGATGACCGGCCCGGGAACCAACGCGTACATCATCGGGACCGATCAAGTGGCGCTGATCGACCCGGGACCGGAAAGCGCGCCGCACCTCGCCGCGATGGTGGAAGCGGCGGGGAAGCGGCTGAAGTGGATACTCTGCACGCATACGCATCTCGACCACTCGCCCGCGGCAAAAGCGCTCAAGCAGGAAACCCGCGCGCAGGTGCTGGGATACGGCACGGTTCCCGACGACGGCCGGCAGGATCGGACGTTTGCGCCGGACCGCGCGCTGCGCGACGGCGACGCGCTCGATTGCGGCGCGTTCCGGCTGCGCGCCGTGCACACGCCGGGCCATGCCTCGAATCACCTGTGCTACCTGCTGGAAGGGGAGCGGTGGCTGTTCACCGGCGATCACATCATGCAGGGCTCGACGGTCGTGATCTCGCCCCCGGATGGCGACATGATCGCCTATCTGCGCTCCCTGGAACGCCTGCTTACGCTGGATCTCGCGGCGGTCGCGCCCGGGCATGGCCACGTCATCGAAAAACCCCACGACGAGGTGCGGCGGCTGATCGCGCACCGGATGAAGCGCGAGCAGAAGGTGCTCGACGCGCTGCGGCACGCCGGCTCGGGCACGCTCGACGATCTGCTGCCGCTCGCCTACGACGATGTGCCGCGGGCCATCCACCCCGTCGCGCGGCGCTCGCTGCACGCGCATCTCATCAAGCTCGCGGACGAGGGCAGGGCGCGGCAGAGCGCGGACGCGTGGGTTATCACCTCCGCCTGACTAGGCGGAGGTGAGACGTCAGCCGACAGATGTCAGCCGTCAGGCTTGAGTACTGAGTTCCCTGAGAAGGCGCTACGTCTGCCTTGACGGATCTTGTGAAACCGGTCTTGCTGCTGGCGTCTCCCGCTCACTGCGGGGCAAGGATGAATCGGCGGTCGAGCTGGTACACCGCGACTTCCCCGGCGCCCGCCAGCTCGACGGCGATGCGCGCGTTTCCACCCACGGGATAGGTTTCGATCGCCCTGATTGGCGTACCGAAATCCTGAACGTCGAGCCGGCGGGCGAGCTCGCGCGGGAGCTGCGCGTGCAGAAAATCCAGGAAGAGCGTGTTGCCCTGCCGGCGGACATCCACGGGCACGCTCGCGTGCGAGACCTCGATGAGAACGCGGCCGGCCCCGGCCGCGCCCGGCTGGAAAGCGACTTCGCGCAAGCTCCCGTGCGAGGCGTCCGGGACGGCCGGCTGCGACCAGCCCGGGATGCCGGCGGCAGATGACCGTGCTGGCCGCTGGAGCGTGATCAGCAGCTCGTTTCCCTTCAATGCCATTTCGTAGGTGAACGGACGGTCGAGATTGAGGACCAGGCGGGTACGCGTCCCGGTCTGCGCCACCTGAAAGCTTCTGAGCCCGCCCTGTCCGACCTCGAACGGCTGTTTGCTGGCGGCGCTCACGGTTTCCGTGAAGTCGAGCGATATCCGAAACGTCGGATGGTGGCTCACCAGAACGGGGGGCGGCGATTTCAGCCGGTCCCGGAACGTAACTTTGACGAGCAGCGCACCTGCCGGCAGTAACGCGTAATCAACGGCTTGCAGCGTATTGGTGGCGGCGCGCTCCTGGGATAGGGCTGCGCATGGGGCGCCGATGAACACGGCGCAGAGCACGACCTGCACCAACCGGCCGGGAGTCAGCATCGCCTTTCCTCCTCTCCGAAGGAAGCAGGTATTGCTAACGCTCCTCCATGTCACGCCTCACCATGTCGCGGGTCATCGGTCACGCAGTTTGCAGCTGCCTGGCAAGCAGCCCAAGCAGCTCGCGGACCGAGTGGCGCTCCATATGCAGCGCCACGTCGGCGATATCGTCCACCGGCAGCCGCGGGTTGATGCCGCGGAATTTTTCGATCACGCCTTCCTCGCCGATCGGGTTGGCGTCCGACCCGGTGGGATCCAGTACGTCCACGCGGTGCCACTGGCCCTTGTCCTCCGCCGCCACCCACGCCGCGAACCGCTCCGGGTAGAGCCGGTCGAGCGCCGGATCGTGCTCGAGCTCGAGCCTGGATGCGAGCCCGGTGATCGCGGGATCCGCCAGCTTGGCGTTCGAGAATTGCGGCGGCAACGCCTGGCCCTCCAGCAGTGCCGCGGCAACGACGTAGCGCAGGCTCATCTGCGCATTCAACGCGGTGGTCGGGAAGTACTGGAAGCCGCACTGGACGTCCACCACTTTCGCGAGCCCCGCGCGCACGCGCCGCCGCGCATCCCAGGGGGTGCCGAGCCGCCGCCGCAGCTCGAAAGCGGCGTCCACGTAGGAATGCGTGCTGCCGCAGCAGGAATAGGGCTTGATGCGGTTGGTATCCAGCCGCCAGGCGCGCCCCAGGCCCTCGGTGAGCGGGGCCGGATCGGAAGCATCGGAGAATGCCTTCAGGACGCCGCCGTCGTGGAACTCGTAGATCTGCGTGGGCCCGGTAAATCCGAGCGCGGCCAGCTCGGCGGCGAGCACGCCGGAGTACGCCGCCCGGCCGGCGTGGAACCGCTTGCTCATCGCGCCGTCGGCATTGAACGCCCACAACCCCGAGCCCTGCGTGCCGGCGAGCCCCAGCGCCCAGGCAGTCTGTTCGTCGTTCAGCCGCAGCATCACCGCGCACGCCGCCGCCGCGCCGAACGGGCCGCACACCCCGGTGAGGTGCCAGCCGCGCAGCCTCGTGGCGGAGGGATTCAGGGCGAGACTCGTGCGGATCATCACTTCGTAGCCCGCGGCGATCGCCGTGACCAGCGTCTCGCCGCCGGCGCCGGTCTTCTCCGCCATGGCGAGGGCCGCCGGGATCACGACCGCGCCCGCGTGCAGCTTGGCGTTGTGGTAGTCATCGAGCTCGAAAGCATGCACGGCGGTGCCGTTGACCAGCGCGGCATCCGCCGCGCGCAGCGCGGGCGCGGCTTCACCCAGGACCGTGGCTTCCCCTTTGGCGGGGGCCGCCGATCTCGCCCATTGCAGCAGCGTCCTCGCCCACGGCGTCGAATGCCCGTACACACCGCAACCCAGCGTGTCCAGCAGGGCCAGCCGCACCACCGCGGTGGTGCGCGGCGGCAGGTCGGAATAGCGCAGCCGTGAAATCCAGCCCGCGAGCTCGCGGGTGGGGGCGTTGACCGGGCGCGGATCGTTCATGAATCGGGTCCTCCGGGGCTTCCCTATGATATCCCAGGGCGCGGAGCGCGGCATCGCAGGTCCGCCGCTGATAGAATCCGCCGCAGGAGGAAAAGCAGGTGGTGCAGGAGAAAGCCAGCATGGCCGTCCTGTTCGCCGACGTAAGCGACAGCACGCGCCTGTACGAGTCGCTCGGCGATACGGCGGCCTTCGGCGGCGTGCGCGGCGTGCTCGGCTCGCTGAGGAACGTTTCCGATGCGTTCGGCGGGCGCGTCGTGAAAACCATCGGCGACGGCCTGATGTGCGTATTCCCGGACGCGGATTCGGCGGCGAGCGCCGCGGCCGAGATGCAGCGGACGATCGCCCAGCGCCCGCCGCTCGAGCGCGGCAAGAAACTGACGATACGCGTCGGCTTCCACGTCGGGCCGGTGATCCAGGACGGCGATGACGTATTCGGCGACTGCGTGAACGTCGCCGCGCGCATGGCGGCGCTCGCGCTGGCGGGGCAGGCGATCACGACGGCCGGCACCGTGGCCGCTCTGTCGGCCCATTTGCGGGAGATCACTCGCCCGATCGACGCGCTGCCGGTGAAGGGCAAGAGCGAGGGCGTCGAAGTGCACGAGCTGATGTGGCAGTCCGGCAGCGAGCGCACGGTGATTCCGGGCCGGACTCCGGCCGAGGCCGCCCAGCGGGGCGGTGTGCTGGTGTTGCGGCTCACCCATCGCGGCCAGCAGAAGTCCGTGACGATGTCCGCGACCTTCGGGCGCGATGCGGACAACACCTTCGTCATCACGGATCCGATGGCGTCGCGGCGCCACGCCAAGATCGAGCGGCGGGCGGATCATTTCGTGCTGATGGACCAGAGCAGCAATGGCACCTATCTCGTCATCGGCGGATCGGAAGTGCGGCTGCGGCGGCAGGAGGTCGTTCTTCACTCGACCGGCAGGATCGCTTTCGGGCACAGCCCGAGCGACGCAGGCGCGGAGACGGTGGAGTTCGACTGCAACATCAAGTAGGAGCGTGACGCGATGGGGCGTGACGCGATGGGGCGTGACGTGGTGCCGCGTGACATGAAAGGGCGTCGAGCGGCGAGTGGTCGCCCGAGTACTTTCCCAACGGTGCATTCGGAGGAAGCATGACTGACCAACCTGAGATTCCTGCACTCATCTCGCAGAAGCATGCGTCCTGGTCTCGTATCCAGATTCGCCTGCTGGCGATTCACTACATCGTTGGGATTCTCGGCGTTGCTACCGCCGCGCTTGCCGCAGCGCTCGGCGGTGAATATGCACGTTACCTTGCGGCTGCATCCGGCGTATGCACAGCGGTGCTTGGATTTGTCCATCCCGAGCGGAGGTACTTAAGGTTCATAGGGGCGTGGCGCATGCTTGACATTGCCATCCTCAAGTTCAAGCTCGGAAAAGCGAATCTTGACGACCTCATTCAGGCGGTCGAACGGGGAGAAACCTTGATCACCGACTCCCAGGACAAGAACGCGTAGACGCTTCATGGGCCCTGACCGCCCCTGAGCCAGTGCCAATGAAGCTCGCGGTCGCTCCTCTAACGCCGGATCGCTGGCCCGCCCTCGAAGCAGTTTTTCATGCCAGGGGGTGCTCGGTCGCTCGTGGCTGCTGGTGCATGGCCTACCGTCTCAGCGGCTCACGTGAACCATTGCCGCCGGGGATGATGACCCGAGCCCAGGCGAATCGCGCCGCGCTCAAAGCGCTCGTCGATGCCGGCAATCCCCCAGGCCTGATCGGCTATCGCGGCAAGGTCCCGGTCGGCTGGATCTCGATCGGTCCACGTGAGGAGTACGCCAGGCTCAAGCGCTCGCCCGTCATGAAGGCCGTCGATGAGCAACCCGTCTGGTCGGTCGTCTGCTTCGTTGTGCCGGGCGAGTACCGCGGCCAGGGCGTCGCGCGGGCGCTCCTCGAGGGGGCCGTTGCCTACGCCAGGGAACAGGGCGCCACGCTGGTCGAGGCCTATCCTGTCGACAAGCCTGGTCGATCCAAAGACGACTACATGTGGTTCGGGGCCAAATCCATGTACGACAATGTCGGCTTCAAGGAAGTGGCGCGTCGCAAGCCGCAGCGGCCTGTCGTCCGCATCGAGCTCACGCCGGCTTCCGCCACCTCAGGGCTTTGAGGAGATGCCGGACAGTCTCGCGGGCGTAGTCGTAGGCGGCCGGCTGCTTGCTCGCCCGCGGACCGGCGAAGTTGAGCACCGCGATGCGGTTGTGCCTTACGAAAGCCGCCAGCTGGAGCGCCGCGTCTACGCGTATGAGGCGGCTGGCGTCGAGCGGCTCGAAAGGCCTGCCGTGCTCGACGCAGTACTCCATGGTGAGGCGCGTGCCGCCTTCCAGCTCGCCGAAGTACATGATCGCGGTGCCGTCGCTCTCGAGCACGTTCTTCCGGGTGCGCTCCTCGTAGCCGGCGCCGGCCAGCTCGAGCAGCGGGTAGCGCTCGGGTATCCGTCCGTCCTCCGCGATGCGGTCGTGGGTGGCCCAGCCGCCGCAGGGGAATCCCGCGTCCAGCGCGGCGTCGAGCGCGCCGCGGTCCACGCCGGTCTGGCCGCCCGAAATGATCTTTTTAAGCGACATTCGTAATGGCTGACATCTGACGGCTTAGTCGGTGGCCTTGATGCCGTAGTCCTTGACCGCCTTCGACCAGCGCGTGACCTCCGACTGCATGTAGCGCCCGAATTCCTCGGGCGTCGTCGGCGCCGGGTCGTAGCCGCGGCTCGACAGGAACTGCGCAGCCTCTCCCTCCGAGAGGATCTTGACGAGCGCCGCATTGAGCCGGGCTATCGCCGGCTTCGGCGTGCGCGCGGGCGCTGCGAGCCCGTACCAGCCGCTGATCTCGAAGCCCTTGAACCCCTGCTCATTGAGAGTCGGGACCGTGGGCAGCTCGCGCGATCGCTTCATCGTGGTGACCGCGAGCGCCCGGATCTTGCCCGCCTTGATCTGCGGGATCGCGGCGCCGGGCCCCGAGAAGACCACCTGGACCTCGTTGCCCAGCAGCGCGGCCACGGACGGACCGGAGCCGCGGTAGGGAATGTGCTGGAGTTTGAGCTTCGCCGTGCGGAAGAACAGCTCCTGCGCCACGTGCGCCGTGGTGTTCCCGGACCCGTAGTTGAGCGCGCCCGCCCTGGCCTGCGCGAGCTTGATGAATTCGGGCAGCGTGGCCGCCTGCACCGAAGGGTGCACGCTCATGATGTACGGCTGTTCGATGAGCCTGGTGATCCCGGCGAAGTCCTTGCGGGGATCGAAAGGCACCTTGTCCGTAAGCGCGGGCGCGACCGCCATTGCGCCGATCTCGGCGATCACCAGGGTGTAGCCGTCGGGCGCCGCGTGCGCGGCGATGCCGGTGCCGAGCAGTCCCTGCGCGCCGCCGCGATTGTCGAGGACGATCTGCTGGCCCATGCGCGCCGACCACGCCGGCTGGATGGCGCGCGACACGAGGTCGGTGCCGCCCCCGGGCGGGAACGGCACGATCACCCGGATCGGTCGTTCCGGATAGCGGTCGGCGGCGTCCGCTGCCTGTGAAATGCCCGGCGCGACCGCGACGGCGAAGATAGCTGCAAGAACGGCGTGGCGCTGGTTCACGGGTCTGCTCCTCGGTTTCTCGTGGTGTCGCGTCGTGCATTAGAATACCCCGACTTCAAGGGGATGCGTGATAAATGATAAGTAATAAGTGATAAGTGATAAGTGATAGGTGATAGGGGTCGTACGCCGCGCGAACGCGCGGGAGCCTTATCACTTATCACCCGTCACCTATCACGCAGTCGAGCTAGAAAGCGGAGCTTTCGATGAAGCAAATCAAGATACCAGCAGTGTTCATGCGCGGCGGCACCAGCAATGCCGTCGTGTTTCACGTGAAGGACCTGCCGGCCGACCGCGCGCAGTGGGACGAGATATTTCTCGCGGCGATCGGCAGCCCCGACCCCTACGGCCGGCAGCTCGACGGCATGGGCGGCGGCGTGTCCTCGCTCTCCAAGGTGTGCGTGATCGGCCCTTCGACGCGGGGCGACGCCGACATCGACTACACCTTCGCCCAGGTGCTGGTGAAGGACGCGCGCGTCGACTACAGCGCGAATTGCGGCAACATGTCGTCCGCGATGGGGCCGTTCGCGGTGGACGAGGGGCTCGTCAAGGCCGCGGGACAGGAAGCGCTGGTGCGCGTGCACAACACGAACACCGGGAAGATCATCTGGTCGCGCTTTCCGCTCGATGACGGCGCGGCCGCGGTGGACGGCGCGCTCGCCATTCCGGGCGTCGCAGGGACGGGCGCCCCGGTGCGGCTCGAATTCCGCGAGCCGGGCGGCGCCACCACCGGCAAGCTCCTTCCCACGGGCAACGTCGCGGACATGCTCGACGTGCCGGGCTACGGCGGGGTGCGCGTATCCATGGTGGACGCCGCCAACGCCTGCGTTTTCGTGCGCGCGTCCGATGTCGGGGCGAGGGGTACCGAGCTGCCGGATGAAATAGACGCAAACCCCGATTTGCTGAAGAAGCTGGAGGCGATCCGGGTTGCCGCTTCGGTCGCGATGGGCGTCACCAGGACCCCGCAGGAAGCGGCCAGGCGGACGGCTGTGCCGTTCGTGGGCTTTATCTCGTCGCCGCAGGACGCGAAGACCCTGACGGGCGAAACGCTCAAGGCGGGAAGCGTGGACCTCACCGGCCGCGTGATGTCGAACGGCCAGCCGCACCGCGCGCTGCCGCTCACCGCGTCGCTCTGCATGGCGGTGGCGGCGCGCCTGGAGGGCAGCGTGGTGTTCGAAGCAGCCCGCGCGACAGGCAATCCCGAGGCCGAAATCCGCATCGCGATGCCGTCGGGCATTCTCACGGTGGCGGCCACCGTGCGCAAGCTGGAAGGCCAGTGGCACGCGGAGCAGGGCGCCTTCTACCGCACGCAGCGCCGCATGTTCGAAGGCCAGGTTTTGATACGCGCATCGCGCCTATCAAAACATGGCCGCAGCTTCAGGACCCGGGGGCCGGAACGCCGAAAGGCGCGACACGGTACTGCGTGACGCGGTAAGGCGTGACGCGGTGAATCGTGACACGATGAAGCGTGAGTTTTTCTGTTGTTCCTACTAAATCCGCCTCATCGCGTCACGCTGTATCGCGTCACGCTTGATCGCGTCACGCTTGATCGCGTCACGCTCTTCGGCGGTCAGGCGGCGCTCTTCTTCGCCGCCTTGTCTTTCTTCGCCCAGTAATCCGGCGCAGCCTTGGCCCTGGCCAGGGCTTCCGCGGTCTCGAAGCCGGGCGCCATCGAGGCGGACGTGCCCGCCATCACCTCGTGGTGCTCGATGTTGAGCAGGCGCAGCCAGCTCTGCTGCCCCATGGTGAGCGCGATGAAGCAGCCCAGCTCCACCAGCTCGGGCTCGGTGAAGTGCTTGCCTAGGCGCGCCCAGAACCTGTCATCGGTATCCAGCCGCCAGGTGATGGCCTCGGCGTAGGCGAGGGCGGCCTTCTCGCGCTCGTTGTACCTGGTGGACTTCTCGAAGTCCATCAGGTCATCCACCTTGGCTTCGTTTACTGTGCCGCGCTCCGCCGCCTTGATCGAGCGCTGGTTGCCGCAGAATTCGCACGTGACGGAGCGCGAGACGTAGAGCCGGGTCAGCTCCTTGATCGCGTGGTCGCAGACGCCCGTGTGGAAGATGTCGCGCCAGGAGTTGGCGAATGCCCAGAATGCCCCCGGCACGTGGGCCCGCACCGCCGAGCTCTCCGGCCGCGGCGTGCCCATGCGGGCGCAACGCTCCATCTCGGCGCGCATCTCCGGCGTCATCTTGTCGAGCGGGACGTA
>JBIOVQ010000158.1:0-40612 GCA_044867805.1 Burkholderiales bacterium
AGCCAGATCGCCGCCGGCGAAGTCGTCGAGCGCCCCGCCTCCGCCCTCAAGGAATTGCTCGAAAACAGCCTGGACGCCGGCGCGCGCGAGATCACGGTCCAGCTCGCGGGCGGCGGGACCAAGCTGATCAAGGTGACGGACGACGGCGGCGGCATTCCCCGCGACGAGCTGAAGCTCGCGTTCGCCCGCCACGCCACCAGCAAGATCGCCAGTCTCCCGGACCTCGAGCAGGTGACGAGCCTCGGGTTCCGGGGCGAAGCGCTCGCCAGCATTGCCGCCGTCGCGCGCGTGGAGCTCACCAGCCGCCGCTCGGGCGACAAGCACGCCTGGACGGTGTCCGCCGGTGGCGCCGAGGTCTCGAAGGCCGTCCCCGCGGCGCTTGCCGCAGGAACCAGCATCGACGTGCGCGACCTTTACTTCAACACGCCGGCGCGCCGCAAATTCCTCAAGTCGGAGGCGACCGAGTACGCCCACTGCGAGGAAGCGTTCCGCCGCATCGCACTGTCGCGGTCCGAGGTCACGTTTACCCTCCAGCACAACGGGCGGGCGCAGCGGCGCCTGCAGGCCCAGCCGTTACCTGACCGGATCGGCGCGGTGCTGGGCGACGACTTCCACCAGGCCGCCCTTCCGCTCGACGAGCCGGGCCCGGGCCTGCGGCTGCACGGCGCCATCGGCCTGCCCGCGCACGCGCGCGGGACGCGCGAGGCCCAGTATTGCTTCGTGAACGGCCGCTACGTGCGGGACAAGCTCATCGCGCACGCCATCCGCCAGGCCTACCAGGATGTCCTGCACCACGAGCAGCACCCCGCCTTCGCGCTGTTCCTCGAGATCGATCCCGCCCAGGTGGACGTCAACGTCCATCCGACCAAGACCGAGGTGCGCTTCCGGGATGCGCGCGCGGTACACCAGTTTGTCTTCCACGCGCTCAACAAGGCGCTTGCGCGCTCGGTCGCGGGCGCCGCGGCGCCCCGCGCCCCGGCCTTCACGCCGTCCGCGGCACCGGCGCCCGTCATGCGCCAGGCCGCGATGGCGCTCGGTTCCGCGGAACCGCTGGCCTTCTACGAAACCCTGTTCCGGGAGCCCGGGCCCGCCACCCCGCTGCCGGATGCGGAGGACTCCCCGCTGGGATACGCGCTGGCGCAACTGTCCGGCGTCTACGTGCTGGCCCAGAACCGGCACGGCCTGGTGATCGTGGACATGCACGCCGCCCACGAGCGCCTCCTCTACGAAAAGCTGAAAGGATTGCTCGACGCGCGCGAGATCCCCATGCAGCCGCTGCTGGTGCCGGTGACTTTCAACGCGGAGGCGCTGGACGTCGCGACCGTGGAGGAGCACGCCGAGGTGCTGCGCGCAATCGGCTTCGACATCGCCCCCGCCTCGCCCACGTCGCTCATCGTGCGCGCCGTCCCCGCGCTGCTGGCGGAGGCGGACGCGCGCCGCCTCGCGGCCGACGTGCTGCGCGACGTGCGCGAATACGGGGCAAGCCGGGTCCTGACCGAGCGCCGCAACGAGCTGCTCTCCACGATGGCGTGCCACGCCGCCGTGCGCGCCAACCGCAAGCTGACCGTGACCGAGATGAACGCCCTGCTGCGCGAGATGGAAGAGACGGAGCGCTCCGGGCAGTGCAACCACGGCCGGCCGACGTGGCACCAGGTCACGCTTGTCGAGCTCGACAAGCTCTTCATGCGCGGCAGGTAAGCGCGCATGAAGAGTGACTCGTGACTCGCGGATCGCGGATCGTGCCTAACAAAAGGAAACCCGGGTCCAAGACCACGCGGCGGAAGTCCGCTGCTCCGCAGCGCAAGCGGAAGAAAGCGGCGCCACCCGCGCGTCGCGCTGAGCCCGCGATAGCGGCGCCCGAGCGGATAGCCGTACCCACTATCCGCGAGTCACGACCCGCGAGTCACGCAAAATGGCCTCCGGCCATTTTGCTCATGGGCCCGACGGCCGCCGGCAAGACCGCCGTCGCCGCGCGGCTCGCCAGGGAGCTGCCGTGCGAGATCATCAGCGTCGATTCGGCGCAGATCTACAAGGGCATGAACATCGGCACCGGCAAGCCGGACGCCGCGCTGTTGCGCCAGGCGCCGCACCACCTGGTCGACGTGATCGAGCCGCACGAGAGCTACTCCGCCGCGCGCTTCCGCGACGACGCGCTGGCGCTGATGCGGGAGATCACCGAGCGCGACCGGATCCCGCTGCTGGTAGGCGGGACCATGCTCTATTTCAAGGCCCTCACGGAAGGGCTCAACGAGCTGCCCGAGGCCGATTCCATGATCCGCCTGATGATCGAGACCATGGCCGACGAGCAGGGCTGGCCGGCGGTGCACGACCGGCTCGCGAAAGTGGACCCCGAGACCGCGGCGCGCCTCCAGCCCAACGATTCGCAGCGCATCCAGCGCGCGCTGGAGGTCTATTACCTCACCAACAAGCCGATGTCGGAGCTGCTGAAGAAGCCCAAGTACGTCTATTTCCCGTACACGCCGATCAAGATCTCGCTCGTGCCCAGCGACCGGGATGTCCTGCACATGCGCATCGCGCAACGCTTCGACGGGATGCTCGCGGCCGGCCTGGTCCGGGAATTGAAGGGCCTGCGGGACGAGTACGGGCTGGACACCGGGATGCCTTCTATGCGCTGCGTCGGCTACCGCCAGGCCTGGGACCACGTCGAGGGGAGGATCGACGCGGCGGCATTGCGCGAGCAGGGTATCGCCGCCACCCGCCAACTCGCCAAGCACCAGCTGACGTGGCTGCGGGGGATGCCCGACGTCACCGAGTTCGACTGCCTGGCCGAGGACCTCGCCGACATGGTGCTCGAATACGTCCGCCGGGAGCTGGAGGCGCAGCTCGTCAGCGGATGAGGCGTGATTCGTGATTTGTGATTCGTGATTGGACTCCCACCACCCCGTCACCTTCGGTGCCACCCCGCCCGGCCAGTCTCGCTGCATCGAGACCGGCGTTCGCTGGCTCGGAGACATGCTCCTCGAAACCCCAGCTCACCCTCGGACAGGAGGGGAGCCGGATCACTGGGCACGAATGACGATTTAGAGCCGTACGGATCGAATCACGATTCACGAATCACGATTCACGCCGTTCCGGGCATCAGCGGTGATGGGAAGTCATGTAGCGGAGCCTGTCCGCCAGCGACCTCAGCAGCGACACGGCGAATGCGGGGTTGCTTTTCACCGAGCTCAGGAAGTCGGTGCGATTGATGGACAGCAGCGAGCAGTCGGTCTCGGCGACTGCGCTGGCGGCGCGGGGAGACTGGTCGACGAGGGCCATCTCGCCAAAGACGCCGCCCGGCCCGACTCTCTCGACGACCCTGGACTTGATGGAAATCGCGACGCGGCCCTCGAGCACCACGTACATGAATACGCCCCCCTCGCCTTCCTTCATGATGACCTTGTTGACCGGAGCATGCGTGGGCAGGGTGTTCTGCAACCGGTTCACGAGCTCCGCCAGCAGCTTCTGGTCGAAAACCCTGCGTTCCTGCAGGTTCTGCTCCGCCGCGACGTTCTTGCTCACGAGCGCGGCGGTCAATCGCAGGCGATTGATCATGATGTTCATGAGCATGAGCGCGAATTCCGGCGCCGTGTTCTGTATCGCGTCCTGGAACTGGCTCGTGTCGAGGGACAGCGCGCGGCAGGCTGTCTTGCCGACGGCCGTTGCGCTGCGGGGCAGCCGGCTGATCGCGGCCATCTCGCCGAATATCTCGCCCGGCTTGATGACGTCCAGGACCTTTTTCCCCCGTGTCAGGCTCACTTCGCCTTCCACCAGCAGGTACATCTTGTCGCTGTTCTGATTCTCCGCGAAGAACTGCCCGCCCTGCGGCATGAGCTCCACCTTGCCCCCGGCCTCGAAGCACCTTCGCGCGACGGCGGGGTTGTAGATCCCGCTTTTCGCGGGCCGGCTGGTGAAATCGAGGTCTTCCACGGCCTGTCGCGTCAGGGGTGACGGTGATGTGCCTAGAACGGATCTCAAAAATCCAGAAAAGCAGAATTAACCACAGATAAACACGGATGAGCACGGGCGAAATCCCCTGCTAAACAGGGCATCGGGTTTTGATATCCGTGTGTATCCGTGTTCATCTGTGGTTCCATTCTGTTCTTGAGACGGCTTCTAGTTTACTTGTACTTGGAGATCATAAACCGGAGCCGGTGCGCCAGGGCCTTCAGCAGCGACATGGCGAATCCCGGCTTGGTCTTGATCAGCTCCATGAGCTCATTGCGGTTGATCTGGAGCAGGGAGCATTCGCTATCGGCGGCGGCGGTCGCGACGCGGGATTGCTGGTTGACCAGCGCCATTTCGCCGAATATGCCGCCCGGCCCCACCTTCTCCACGATCTTGCCCTCGATGGAGATCGCCACCACGCCCTCCAGCACCAGGTAGGCGAACACCCCCTTGTCCCCCTCCTTCATTATGACCTTTTTCGCGGAGTGGGAAACGGGGACCTTGTCATCGAACTGGCGCCGCAGGTCGGCGAGAACCCTGGCGTCGAACACGGCTGCCCGGTTCCACCGGTCCTTGTCCGACAGGGCGCCGCCCCTGGTCAGCGTGGCGACGGTCTCCAGCAGGCGGCGGATGATGATGTTCATCAGCATCAGCGCGAATTCCGGCGATTTCGCAGCCGTGGCCTGGAACTGCTTTTCGTCGAGGGAGATGACCTTGCAGTCGGTCTGCGCGACCGCAGTCGCCGCGTGGGGAAGCTGGCTGATCGTGGCCATCTCGCCGAAAATCTCGCCCTTGCCGATGGTAGCGATAGGCTTCTTGCGCACGCCCAGGGCGACCTCGCCCTCGAGCAGCAGGTACATACGCGAGGGTTCCGGCAGCATGCCGGTGTGGCCGCCTTCCTCCACGTGTATGGTCTTGCCCTGCGTGAAGCTCTCCTCCTTGCCGCCGGTCTTGAAGAACTCCAGGGCGACGGCCGGCTCGTAGAGGGCGCTCTGTGTCGGCCGGATCAGCTTCTGATCCTGTCCTTCCTTCTGCAGCTCGATTTCCATGCTCGCTCCTTGCACTGGCCGTGATGGCGCCCGCTATTCCTTGTTCTTCACTTCCGCGTTCACCCGTCCCCTGGCAAAGGTGACCGAGACGTTCTCGCCGACGGCGAGCCGCGCGGCGTCACGCACGATGCCCGCCGCGGACTCGGTGATGCTGTAGCCGCGCTCCAGCACGGCCTGGGGGTTCATGTGCTGCACGTGGGCATCGAGGCGCGCCAGCAGCGACGCGGTGGCGTCGAGCCGCCGCCGCCCGCCTTCCCGCAGCCGCCGCGCCAGCTCCGCCGTCTGCGCGCCGCGGCCCTCCAGCCCACGCTCCCACGCGCCGAAGAAGCGCGTCGCGAAGTGCCGCAGCTCGCTCAGCTGCCCGCGGATTTTTTCCCCGGGGTGCACCAGTCGGCGCGACAGGTAGTCGAGCCGCTGCATGCGGTCCTCGAGCGCGCGCATGGCCACGCGCAGCAGGCGGCGGGCGGAGTGCGCGAGCGCCTGCGACAGCTCCTCGCGCCCCGGGCACGCCATTTCGGCGGCCGCTGTCGGTGTCGGCGCCCTGCAGTCGGCGGCAAAATCGGCGATGGTGAAATCGGTCTCGTGCCCGATTCCGCTCATCACCGGTACGGGGCACGCGACAATGGCGCGCGCGACGATTTCCTCGTTGAACGCCCACAAGTCCTCGATGCCGCCGCCGCCGCGGCAGACGATCAGCACGTCGCACTCCTGCCGCGCGCCCGCCAGCGAAATGGCGGCCGCTATCCGCTCGGCCGCGCCCTCGCCCTGCACCGGCGTGGGGTACAGGATCACCGGCAGGCGCGGCATGCGCCGGCGCAGCGTGGTCAGCACGTCGCGCAGCGCCGCCGCCTGCGGTGACGTCACCACCCCGATCGCGCGTGGAAAGCGCGCGAGCGTCCGCTTGCGCTCCGGGTCGAACAGGCCCTCCTTGCCCAGCTTGGCCTTGAGGCGCTCGAACGCCTCGTACAGCGCGCCGAGGCCGGCGCGGCGCATGGTTTCCACGTTGAGCTGGAACTTGCCGCGCGCCTCGTAGAGAGTGGCGAGCGCCCGCACCTCCACCTGCGCGCCGTCCCTGGGCGTCCATCCGAGCAGCTGCGCGCGGTGCCGGAACAGCACACAGTCCACCTGCGCCTGCGCGTCCTTGAGCGTGAAATAGCAGTGACCCAGGTCGGAGCGCTTGCAGTTGGAGACCTCGCCGGCGATCCACATCAGCGGCAGGCCGCGCTCCAGCGCCTCGCGCGCCATGCGATTGAGCTCGCTGACCGAGATGACTTGCGGTTGCGGCTGCGCGTTATCGGGCATCGAGCGATTCTAACCAATGCGGTGACGGAAGTTTTCCAGTGGAATTCGCGGCTTGCGCGGGAAATGAGGACGGCTTGCGGGGTGTTTCCGTCCACAGTGGCCGCGCTTTCGTAGCGGGGGGAGCCGGCGGCCGCCCGAGGCACACCGCTGCTCGCTCAACCCCTTGAATTCTCGTCTTAAAAACTCCTGCAGCCGCGTATCCCCGCTGCCCGGCCTCGCGCGCCGGGCGGGCCCCGGCGCGCTGTCTACAGACTATACACATGCTTATCCACAGGCGTGTGGAAAACCAGGAAAAAATTCCTGCTGCACTGGACTTGGGGAAAAATCCTGATGCAGTTCGTGAAAGTACGGTTGCTGAAAATTCATCGGAAAGATAAAGTGACGGCCAATCCAAGAAGAAAGCCGGGGGCACCGGGCTTGTTCGCACTCATCGAAGCTGCAGGCTGGCCGATCTGGTTCCTGATCGTCGCTTCGGTCATCGCGCTTGCCATCATCGGTGAACGGCTGTGGACCCTGCGCGAGGGCATGGTGATGCCCCGCAACCTGCTCGCCGAGGTGGTGCACGAGTACCGCCAGAGCGGCGCGTCGCAGCAGATGATCGCCCGCCTCGCGCGGGGCTCGCCCCTCGGGCAGATATTCGCGGCCGGCCTGAGAAACGCCAGGAGCCCGACGGCCATCATCAAGGAGGCGATCGAGGAGTCCGGCCGCACGGTCGCCATCGAGCTCGAGCGCTTCCTCGTGAGCCTCGGCACCATCGCCGCCATCTCCCCGCTGCTCGGCCTGTTCGGGACGGTGGTGGGCATGATCGAGATCTTCGGCGCGCAGACGCCGACGGGCACCAACCCGCTGGTGCTGGCGCACGGCATCTCAATCGCGCTCTACAACACCGCGTTCGGGCTGGTGGTGGCGGTGCCCGCCATGATCTTCTACCGCTATTTCCGCGCCAAGGTCGACGAAATGCTGGTGGACATGGAGATGCAGGCCATCAAGCTGGTGGAAATCATCCACGGCGAGCGGGTGTAGGCTGCTGGAGGGCACCTTAGAAACGTGCACAACCCGGATAACCGCCGATGAACGCCGATCAAGGAACGAAACCCCTCGACGCAAAGCCGCAAAGGCGCAAAGAAGATCAAATATTGGAAGACAACTTTGCGGCTTTCTTCTTCCTTTGCGTCAAGTGTTTTGACGTTGATTGTGTCTGCGTTCATCTGCGTTTATCTGCGGTTCCATTCGGGTCTTTGAGGTAGGTTCTAGTGAGATTCCGACCGCGCGCGTACCGCGAGGAGCCGGAGATCAACTTCATACCGTTGATCGACGTGCTGCTGGTGATCCTGATCTTCCTGATGGTCACCACCACCTACTCGCGCTTCGCCGAGCTGCAGATCAACCTGCCGACCGCCGACGCCACGCACCAGGCGGACCGCGCCAGCCAGATCGACGTGGTGGTGGACGCGCAGGGCCGCTACCTCGTCAACCGCAAATCCGTCTCGTTCGGCAATCCCACCTCCTTCAGCGTCGTGCTGCGCAACGCCGCCGGCAACGCGAAGGACCCCGTGATCGTGATCACCGCCGACGCCAAAGCGCCCCACCAGTCGGTGATCAACATCATGGAAGGCGCGCGCATCGCGGGTTACGGGAAGATCACCTTCACCACCCAGGCTGGAAAGAAGTGACTAGGTGACCAGGTAACTAGGCGACTGAGTTGCCGCACACCTAGTCACTTAGTCACCGTACCATGGCTTGGATAGACCGGCACTGGCAAAGCTTCACCCCGGTCAGTGCGATCCTGTCTCCGTTGAGCCTTTTGTACGGCGCGGTGACGGCGGCGCGCCGGGCGGCGTATCGCGCCGGCGTTCTCTCCTCCTCCAGCCTGCCGGTCCCGGTCATCGTCGTCGGCAACATCACCGTCGGGGGCACCGGCAAGACGCCGCTGGTGCTGTGGCTTGCCCACTACCTGCGCGGCCGCCGCCGCACGCCCGGCATCGTGAGCCGGGGCTACGGGGGCAAGGAAGGCGCGCCCCGGCGCGTGCTGCCCGATTCCGATCCGCTGGTCGTGGGCGACGAGGCGGTCCTGCTCGCGCGCCGCAGCGGGGCAGAAGTCTGGGTCGGCGCGAACCGCGCCGCGGCCGCCCGCGCATTGCTGGCGGCGCAACCCGGGTGCGATGTCATCGTGAGCGACGACGGCCTGCAGCACTACGCCCTGGAGCGCAGCATGGAGATCGCCGTGGTGGAGGCCGAGCGCGGGCTCGGCAACGGCTGGCTGCTGCCCGCGGGGCCCCTGCGCGAGCCGTTGTCGCGGCTTGCCCGGGTCGACGCCGTGGTGTTCAACCAGGAAGCGCATGTGGCGGCCCACCCGTCGGGGAGCGGGATACCCGTCGGCGCCGCGCGCTGCGCCATGCGCATGGAAGGCCACCAGTTCCGCAGCCTGCGCCGGCCGGACCGCCGCGTGGGCCCCGAATTCTTTCGCGGCAAGCGCGTGCACGCCGTCGCCGGCACCGCCAGTCCCGGGCGCTTTTTCCGCTACCTGCAGGGCATGGGACTCTATTTCACGCCGCATGCTTTTCCCGACCATCATCCGTTCGCGGCTTCCGACACCGCGTTCGCCGAGTCCGACGCGGTCGTGATGACGGAAAAGGATGGAGTAAAATGCCGTCGGTTCGCCGACGAATCCCATTGGGAACTGGTTGTGGATGCCGTTCCGGATCCCGCCCTCGGCGAACTGGTCATGCGCAAGCTCGAAAGCCCACTCGGAACCGCAGATAAACGCGGATGAACGCAGACAGAATCAAAGTCAAAACACTTGACGCAAAGGAAGAAGAAAGCCGCAAAGTTGCCTTCCAATATTTGATCTTCTTTGCGCCTTTGCGGCTTTGCGTCGAGGGGTTTCGTTCCTTGATCGGTGTTTATCGGCGTTCATCGGCGACGCATTGAAACCATGGATTCCAAACTGCTCGACATACTGGTCTGCCCGCTGTGCAAGGGGCCCCTGTTGTTCCGCAAGCCGCAGTCCGAGCTCGTCTGCAGGCCCTGCCGCCTCGGCTATCCCATCAAGGACGACATTCCCGTGATGCTCGAGGACGAGGCGCGCAAGCTTCCTCCGGAAGAAGAAGTGTGATTGGTGATTGGTGAATAGTGATTGGACTCAAGCCGTCCCGCGAGAGACATACCGCAACCTAATCACCACTCACTAATCACTAATCACGCCGTTGAAGTTTTCCGTAATCATTCCCGCCCGCTACGCTTCCACGCGTTTCCCGGGCAAGCCGCTGGCGGACGTCGGCGGCAAGCCGATGGTGGTCCGCGTGGCGGAGCGCGCGGCACGCAGCGGCGCAGCCGAGGTGCTGATCGCCACGGATGACGCCCGCATCGCCGATGCCGCCGCCCGCCATGGTTGCCGGGCGGTAATGACGCAGGCGCGGCACGAGACCGGGACCGATCGCGTGGCCGAGGTCGCCACCCGGCGCCGCTATCCCCCGAAGCACGTCGTGGTGAACGTGCAGGGCGACGAACCGTTGATCGAGCCGTCGCTCATCAGGGCCGTCGCCGCCGACCTCGCCCGCCACACCGACGCAAGCGTCGCCACCGCCTGCCACCCGATCCGCGACGCCGGCGACCTCGACGATCCGAACGTGGTGAAAGTCGTGCTCGACCGCGGGGGCTACGCGCTTTATTTCAGCCGCGCCCCCGTCCCGTACGCGCGGGACGCCTTCGCGCGCGGCATCTCGCGCGTTCCGTCCGGGCTCCCCGTCTACCGCCACGTCGGGATCTACGCCTATCGCGCCGCCTTCCTGCGGCGCTATGCCTGGCTCATGCCGGCCGCGATCGAGCGCTTCGAGGCGCTGGAGCAGCTGCGCGCGCTCGCTCACGGCTACCGCATCCACTGCACGGTCACGCGCGCAGCGCCGGCGCCGGGAATCGATACGCCCGCGGACCTGAAGCGCCTGCTACGCCGCGTGAAATGAGAGCCGGCAGCAGCGCGACGGCGTGCAAGGACGGCATTAACCACGGATCAACACGGACAAGATCAAGACGAGATCCGACGGGACTAACGCAAAAAAGCTCTTCTTGGAGTTGGTCTGGGTGTAATCCTGCAAATCCTGTCTATTTCCTGGTTCTTGCTTTTCATCTGTGTGTATCCGTGTTCATCTGTGGTTTCATCTTGGGTTTCACGTCCGGTGAGTGAGCCGCGGCCGCGTTGTGACGCGGGCGGCATCGGTGGTACCATTCGCCGCTTTCCGGGAATGTCATGAGAATAATGCTGCTGGGGATGCCCGGCGCCGGCAAAGGCACTCAGGCGCGCTACCTCATCGAAAAGTACGGCATCCCGCAGATCTCCACCGGAGATATGCTGCGCGCCGCGATCAAGGAGCGCACCCCGTCCGGCTTGCAGGCGAAAACTTACATGGACCGCGGCGCGCTCTGCCCCGATGACATCGTGATCGGCCTCGTCAAGGAGCGCGTCGCGCAGCCGGACTGCGCCCGCGGCTTCATCATCGACGGATTTCCCCGCAACCTCGCCCAGGCAGAGGCGCTGCGCCGCGCGGGGGTGGATATCGATTTCGTGGTGGAGCTCGACGTGAGCGACGAGGAGATCCTGCGCCGCTTGAGCGGGCGGCGCGTGCACCTCGCCTCGGGACGGACCTATCACGTCGAGTTCAACCCGCCGAAGGTTCCTGGCAAGGATGATGTCACCGGCGAGGACCTGGTGCAGCGCCCGGATGACCTGGAAGAAACGGTGAGGAACCGCATCGCCACCTTCCACGCCCAGACCCGGCCGCTCGTCGAGTACTACAGCAAGTGGGCGAAGAGCGGCGATCCCCGCGCGCCGCGCTACGTCCGGATCAGCGGCAGCGGCACCGTCGAGCAGGTCCGGGACCGGATGTTCGCGGCGCTCGCCGCGAAATGACCGAAAGCACAGAGGACACGGAGAACACAGAGTAACAACAGGGTGCCCGCTCATCGCGTGATGGTAGAATCCGCCTTTCCTGAAGTTCCGGTTTTCTCTGTGCTCTCTGTGCTCTCTGCGGCTGGCTCTTGATCGTATGACCAGGAAGAATGCCTTCTACGCCCAGTCCGGGGGCGTCACCGCAACCATCAACATCACCGCCTGCGCCGTCATCGAGACGGCGCGCAAGCACAGGAGCAGGATCGGCAAGGTGTACGCCGGCCGCGACGGCATCATCGGCGCGCTCACCGAGGACCTCATCGACACTTCCCGGGAATCCACGGCCTCGATACGCGCGCTGCAGCACACGCCGGGCGGCGCCTTCGGCTCCTGCCGCTACAAGCTGAAGGGCCTGGAGGAAGGCCGCGCCCAGTACGAGCGGCTGATCGAGGTGTTCAAGGCGCACGACATCGGCTACTTCTTCTACAACGGCGGCAACGATTCCGCGGACACCTCGTACAAGGTTTCGCAGATCGCCGAGAAGCTCGGCTACCCGCTCGCCTGCATCGGTATCCCGAAGACCGTGGACAACGACCTCGCGCTCACCGACTGCTGCCCGGGTTTCGGCTCGGTCGCCAAGTACGTCGCGACCAGCATCCGCGAGGCCGGCTACGACGTCGCCTCCATGGCGCGCACCTCGACCCGCGTCTTCATCCTGGAAGTGATGGGCCGGCACGCGGGCTGGATCACCGCGGCCTGCGGTCTCGCGCAGGAAAAGGACGGCGAGGCGCCGCATATCCTGCTGTTCCCCGAGATTCCGTTCGACCAGGACAGATTCCTCGCCAAGGTGACCGAAACCGTCGGCAAGCACGGCTACTGCGCCATCGGCGTGTCGGAGGGCGTGCGCTGGCCGGACGGCAAGTTCCTGTCCGAGACGGGGCTGCGCGACGCGTTCGGCCACGCGCAGCTGGGCGGCGTCGCGCCGCTGGTCGCGCAGCTGGTCCAGGACAAGCTCAAGCAGAAGTATCACTGGGCGGTGGCCGACTACCTCCAGCGCTCGGCCCGCCACATCGCCTCGAAGACAGACGCGCTCCAGTCCTACGCCGTGGGCAAGGCCGCCGTCGAGCTCGCGGTGAAGGGCCGCAGCGGCGTCATGCCGATCATCGTCAGGAAATCGAGCAAGCCCTACCGCTGGGCCATCGACGTCGCCGACCTCAAGGACATCGCCAACGCGGAAAAAACGATGCCGCGGGACTTCATCACGGAGGACGGCTTCCATATCACGGCGAAGTGCCGCCAGTACCTGGAGCCGCTGGTGCAGGGCGAGGACTATCCGCCCTACCGCAACGGCCTGCCGGCCTACGTGAAGCTCAAGAACGCGGCGGTGCCGAAGAAGCTCGGCACCTACAAGATCTAGAAAGTGCGTGATTCGTGAATCGTGAGTCGTGATTCGAACCTCCGATCACAAGCCACCAATCACTAATCACGAATCACAAATCACGGTTTTTCAGAGGGAGTGATCATGGCGTCATACGGATTGTGGTTCGCGCTGGTCTGCTCGATCATCGGCATCGCCGCCGGCGGGCTCTGGATCAGGTCCATCCTGGACAAGCCCACCGGCAACGAGCGCATGCGCGAGATCGCCGCGGCGATCCAGCAGGGGGCGATCGCCTACCTGTGGCGGCAGTACAAGACCATCGCGAGGGTCGGCGGGGTGCTGTTCTTCGTGATCGGCATCGGCCTCGGCTCGTGGTCCACCGCGGTCGGCTTTCTGATCGGGGCGCTGCTCTCCGGCGCGACCGGCGTCATCGGCATGAACATTTCCGTGCGCGCCAACGTGCGCACCGCCGAGGCGGCGCGCAAGGGCCTCAACGAGGCGCTCGCGGTCGCGTTTCGCGGCGGCGCCATCACCGGCATGCTGGTGGTGGGCCTGGGATTGTTCGGCGTAACGCTGTTCTACCTGATCCTCGAGGGCAGCGCGATGAAAGGCGCGCCGGTCAAGGACATCCTGCAACCGCTGGTCGGCCTCGCCTTCGGCGGCTCGCTGATCTCGATCTTCGCCCGTCTGGGCGGCGGCATCTTCACCAAGGGGGCGGACGTTGGCGCCGACCTGGTGGGCAAGGTGGAAGCGGGAATTCCGGAGGACGATCCGCGCAATCCCGCCGTGATCGCGGACAACGTGGGCGACAACGTGGGCGATTGCGCCGGCATGGCCGCCGACCTGTTCGAGACCTACGCGGTGACGATCATCGCCACCATGCTGCTCGGCGCGCTGCTGCTCAAGTCCGTCGCGCCGGTCGCGGTGGCCTACCCGCTGGTGCTGGGCGGCATCTCGATCATCGCTTCGATCATCGGCTGCTATTTCGTGAAGGTCGCGCCGGGCGCCAAGATCATGAGCGCGCTCTACAAGGGCGTGATCTGGTCGGGCGCCATCGCGGCGCTCGGCTTCATCGCCGCCACCTGGTACATGATGGGCGGCATCAACGAGCATTACCCGGACCTGACGTGGTGGAGGCTCCTGCTCGCCGCGCTGGTCGGGCTGGGGCTGACGGCGCTGATGGTGGTGATCACGGAGTACTACACCGGCACCGATTTCGCGCCGGTGCGGCACGTGGCATCGGCCTCGATCACCGGGCATGCCACCAACATCATCGCCGGCCTCGGCGTCTCGATGAGATCCACGGCCTGGCCGGTGCTGGCGGTGTGCGCCAGCATTTACGCCGCCTACGAATTCGCCGGCCTCTACGGGCTCGCGGTCGCCGCCACGTCCATGCTCTCCATGACCGGCATCATCGTCGCGCTGGATGCCTATGGCCCGATCACGGACAACGCGGGCGGCATCGCCGAGATGGCCAAGCTGCCGAAGGAAGTGCGCGCCATCACCGATCCGCTCGACGCGGTGGGCAACACCACCAAGGCGGTGACCAAGGGCTACGCCATCGGTTCCGCCGGGCTCGCGGCCCTGGTGCTGTTCGCCGACTACACCCATGCCCTCGAGGCCGCCGGGAAGACGGTGCGCTTCGACCTCTCCGACCCGGCAGTGGTGATCGGCCTGTTCATCGGGGGGCTGGTGCCCTACCTCTTCGGCGCGATGGCCATGGAGGCCGTCGGCCGGGCGGCGGGCTCGGTCGTGGTGGAGGTGCGCCGGCAGTTCAAGGAGATCAAGGGCATCATGGAAGGGACCGCCAAGCCCGATTACTCGCGCGCGGTGGACATGCTCACGCGCGCGGCGATCAAGGAGATGATGATCCCGTCGCTGCTCCCCGTGCTGGTGCCCATCGTGGTGGCGCTGGGCATGAACTGGCTGATGGGCCCGGGCGCCGGCATCAAGGCGCTGGGCGGCGTGCTGGTGGGGACCATCGTGACCGGGCTGTTCGTCGCGATCTCGATGACCACCGGCGGCGGCGCGTGGGACAACGCCAAGAAGTACATCGAGGACGGCAATTACGGCGGCAAGGGCTCCGACGCGCACAAGGCGGCGGTGACGGGCGACACGGTGGGCGATCCCTACAAGGACACGGCCGGACCGGCGGTCAACCCGCTGATCAAGATCATAAACATCGTCGCCCTGCTGATCGTGCCGCTGCTATAGCGCGCGACGCATCCGGTGCGCCGCGCAAGCCGTCAGCTCTCAGCCGTCAGTCGTCGGTTGTAAGGCACGGGCCGCAAGAGGAGTAAGCTGAAGGCTGACGTCTGACAGCTGACAGCTCGTTTTCGATGAAAACGCTCGAGCAGCAGATGGCGGTCTACGCCGCCTATCACCGCAATCCGTGGAACCGCCTGACGCACTTCGTCGGCGTCCCGGTGATCATCTTCTCGATCCTGATACCGATGGCGTGGCTGCGCCTGCTCCTGGGGGGCGTCGAGATCACCGGCGCCGCCCTGTTCGTCGCCGCGGTGCTGGTTTACTACTACCTGCTGGACGTCCCGCTAGCGATCGCGATGACGGCGTTCATCGTTCCCGTGACGTACTTCGCGGAGTGGGTGGCGCGGATGCCGTGGCAGACCGGGCTCACCGCGTTCCTCGCGACCTTCGTGGGCGGCTGGGCCCTGCAGCTCGTCGGGCACGTCTTCGAAGGGCGCCGCCCCGCCCTGGCGGACAACCTGCTCCAGATCTTCGTCGCGCCGATTTTTCTGGTGGCCGAAACCGCGTTCGCGCTGGGCCTGCGCCGCGGCACGCGGGAGGCAGTCGAGCGGCTGTCCCACCAGCACGACGCCTGACGACAGTGCCGGTCAGGCTATACTTCCCACCGCGGCGCGAGCTTCAAGCCTCAGGCTTCAAGCCTGCAGCTTGTCGCTTGCAGCTTGCAGCTTGTTGCTGACGACTGACGCCTGACGGCTGACGGCTGACGGCTCATATGAAATATTCCTTCGAGGACCGCAAGGTCGTCTGCAAGGGCGATTACTGGATCGCGCCGAGCGCCGTCGTGATCGGCTCGGTGGTGCTGGAGCCGAACGCCAGCATCTGGTTCGGCTGCACCGTGCGCGGCGACAACGAGACCATCACCATCGGCGAGAACTCCCAGCTCCAGGACGGCTGCGTGCTCCACTGCGATGAAGGCATCCCCATCACGATCGGGAAGAACGTCAGCGTCGGCCACATGGCGATGCTGCACGGCTGCACCATCGGCGACGGCAGCCTGATCGGCATCAAGAGCGTGATACTCAACGGCGCGAAAGTCGGCAGGAACTGCCTGATCGGCGCCGGAGCGCTGATCGCGGAGGGCAAGGAGATTCCGGACGGCTCGCTCGTGATCGGCGCGCCGGGCAAGGTGGTGCGCAAGCTCTCGGACCAGGAGATCCAGCGCATCAATTCGGCGTCGGACCACTACGTGCAGAAGTTCAGGCGCTACCGGGAGAGCTTCAAGCCCGATGGGGCCTGAAGCGACGACTGATGACTGACGGCTGACGACTGGCGGCTCAATGTATAAATACGGCTTCAAGATCAGGACGCGCAGCGGCTCGGTGGTGGAGAACCTGCAGGTGCACGCGCGCGACCGCGCCGAGGCCGAGGCCAAGATCAACCAGATCTACCGCTACTGCGAGATCCTGGAATGCCACGAAGTCACGCCGACCCTGCGCAAGGAGGGGCTCGACGTGGAGGACGTCGTGTCACTGATCAACAAGCAGCCGGACAAACCCTGATAAGTGGGCAGTGGACAGTGTGCAGTTGGCAGCAGGACCTTGCTGCACACTGCAAACTGTAAACTGCAAACTACTATTGCAGGAAGCCGGAGGCCGTCAGTTCGTCGAGGAGCGCCGCGTAGTCCTGGGCGCCGCGGCTGGCGGGCGCATGCTCGAACACGTCCCGCTGGAACGAAGGGCTCTCGGCAATGCTGACGTTCTCCGCGATGCGCGTCTGGCACACTTCGGCCGCGAAGCGGGCGCGGAGCTGCTGGTCGATGTCCCACGACATCCTGCGGCGCGCGTCGAAGCGCGTCATGACGTAGCGCCGGTCGATGCGCTTCTTCAGCACCTGCTCCAGGGCCTTCAGGGTGCGCTCCATCTGCAAGGCGCCCTTGATCGCGAGGAAATCGGCGGAAATGGGCACCAGCACGCGGTCCGCCGCGAAGATGCTGTTCAGGGACAGCACCCCCAGCATCGGGCAGGCGTCCATGATGATCGGGCGGTCGGTGTTCAGGTTCTCCTTGACGATGCCGTAATTGAGGCGGTTCAGCACGTTGGGGCCCTTGCCGAACTGGGTATCCACCTTCGACAGGTCGAGGTGCGACGGGATGATCTTGAGGCCACCGCCGGTGAGCTTGATGAGCGCCGAGAGGGTGGCGCCGATGGAAAAGTAGCCGTAGAGGCTGCGCTCCGACGCCGCCACGGCGGCGCCGCAGATGGAAGTCAGGTGGGCCTGCGGATCGAGATCGATCACCAGCGGGTCGGCGCCGCGCCTGGCCAGCAGGGCGGCCAGATTGAGCGCGGTGGTGGTTTTCCCCACGCCGCCCTTCTGATTGAATACCGCGATCTTCGCCACGCTTCCCGACCCCCACGAAGGGCAATAAGGTTATTCCTGGACTCAACCTCTGGCAAGACCATTTGTCACAGTTGCCATATGCACACACGCGACGGTTCGAGGGGTAAAGTCATGATTCTGGGAGGTTCATGCCGTTGGCGTTGGAGATCCGCGATGATAGCCGCAGGACAGGAGCATGGAGACGATACGGCCGGAAAAACCTGAAGATGCCGCCGGCGTGCGGCGGGTGCACCAGGCCGCCTTCCCTACGGCGGCCGAGGCCGACCTGGTGGAGCGGCTGCGCGTGGGCGGCAAGGCGGCCGTCTCGCTGGTCGCGGAGGATGACGGCCAGATCGTCGGCCACATCGTCTTCAGCCCCGTGACGTTCGATCCGCCCATCGCGGCGACCGCGTTCGGGCTGGCACCGATGGCGGTGCTGGCCGACCACTGGAAGCACGGCGTGGGGCGGAGGCTGGTCCAGAACGGCCTCGCGGAGTGCCATGCCCGGGGCGCGTGCCTCGTCGTGGTGGTGGGCGAGCCCGATTACTACGAGCGCTTCGGCTTCGAGCGCGCCAGCCGGCACGGCCTGCGCAATGAGTTCGGCGCCGAAGATGCCTTCCAGGTGTTCCTGCTCGAGGCGGGCCTGCATCCGCCGCCGGGCACGCTGGTGAAGTACGCCCCGGAGTTCGATAAATTCAAGACGGCGTGATAAGTGACGCGTGATAAGTGATAAGGGTGGCCGGCGACGCCGGCGTCCAAACCGGCCCTATCACTTATCACCTATCACTTATCACTTATCACCTATCACTTATCACGCTGTTCCCAATCTTTCGAGCGCTCGACTGCCTTGCGCCAGCCGGCCAGCAGCCCCGCCGCCTTTCCCCGGTCCATTTTCGGCTCGAACACGCGCCCGGTCTGCCATTGGGCGGTGAGCTCGTCCGCGTTCTTCCAGTAGCCCGTCCCGAGCCCGGCCAGGTAAGCCGCCCCCAGCGCCGTGGTCTCGAGGATGCGCGGCCGCACGACCCGCACGCCCAGCACGTCGGCCTGGAATTGCATCAGGGAATCGTTGCGCGCCGCACCGCCGTCGACGCGCAGCTCTTTCAAGCGGATGGCGGCGTCGCTCTCCATCGCGGCGAGCGCGTCGGCCGTCTGGTAGGCGATGGACTCGAGTGCGGCGCGCGCAATGTTCCCCGCCGTTGCCCCGCGCGTGAGCCCCACGATGGCTCCGCGCGCGTACTGGTCCCAGTGCGGGCTGCCAAGTCCGGCGAAAGCGGGCACGAAGTAAACGCCGCCGTTATCGGGCACGCTGGCCGCGAGCGCTTCGACTTCGCCCGAGGAACGAATGATGCCGAGCCCGTCGCGCAGCCATTGCACCACGGCTCCGGCGATGAACACGCTGCCCTCGAGCGCGTACTCGCGCGCCTTCGCGGTCGGGCACGCGGCCGTGGTCAGCAGCCTCGCTTGCGAGCGGATCGCGGAGGTCCCCGTATGCATCAGCATGAAGCAACCGGTGCCGTAGGTGTTCTTGACCATGCCGGGCGTGACGCAGCGCTGGCCGAAAAGCGCGGCTTGCTGGTCGCCCGCGACTCCGGCGATGGGGATGCGCGCGGCGAAGATGTCCGACGTCGTCTCCGCGACGACCCCGCTCGAAGGGCGCACTTCCGGCAGCAGCCTCGATGGGACGTCGAGCAACTGGAGCAGCTCCTCGTCCCAGTTCCCGGTGTGAATGTTGAACAGCAGTGTGCGCGAAGCGTTGCTCGGATCGGTCACGTGGGCCGCGCCGCCGGAGAGCTTCCAGGTCAGCCACGAGTCAACCGTGCCGAACGCCAGCTTGCCCGCGGCCGCGCCCGCGCGGGCGCCCGGCACGTTGTCCAGGATCCATGCGAGCTTGGTGCCGGAAAAATAGGCGTCCAGCACCAGCCCGGTTTTTTCCGTGAAGCGCGGCTCGAGGCCGCGCGCCTTGAGCGCGTCGCAGGCCCCGGCGGTGCGGCGGTCCTGCCAGACGATGGCATTGCACAGCGGACGGCCGCTGGCGCGGTCCCATACCACGGTGGTCTCACGCTGGTTGGTGATGCCGATCGCCGCCACGTCCCGCGCCTGGATGCCGGCGCGGGCAATCGCCTCGCCCGCCACGGCGACCTGCGTCGCCCAGATCTCCTCCGGATCGTGCTCGACCCAGCCCGGCTGGGGGAAAATCTGACGAAATTCCTTCTGCGCCACCGCCCGGATGGCGCCGGCCGCGTCGAATACGATGGCGCGCGAGCTGGTCGTGCCCTGGTCGAGGGCGAGAATGGCTTTCATCGCGTGCCCCATGATATCCGGTCTCCGCCCCGGGCATGCCCGGGGACTCACTGTCACGGCGGCGGCTTTTGGTTTATTCTTATGCCGCCTGGGGGAGCCTTAGAGAGAGGGGCGAATGGCTTTTTACATCTTCTACCTCATAGCGATCGCAATCATCATCATGCACTTCACCGGATTTCTCAAGCGCAACAACCTTGAGTGGCTGGTGCTCGTGCTGGCCGTGGCCGTCTTCCCCGCCGTTCTCTTCCTGTAGTTCCGATTACCCGCACAGCCCGGGCCGGCACCGGGCCTCGGTTAGTTGCCGTTCCGCCGGCGACAAGCTATTTGGCGAGCAGGCTCGCGCCCGCGACCAGCAGCAGCGCCGCCATGAGCCTGGAAAAGGTCTCGGGGCTCACGCGGTTGCCGAGGCGCTCGCCCACCCAGGTCCCGGCGGCCATGAAGGGCATGAACAGGGCGCACAGCAGGAGCGTGTCGAACGTGTAGGCGCCGGCGGCCCCGTAGCCCGCGATGCGCGCGATCATCTCGAACAGCCACAGCGCCGCGACCGTGGCGCGGAAAGGCGCGCGGTCGATCCGGCGCATGTGAAGATAGATCACGACCAGCGTGCCGCCGCCGCCGAACAGCGTATCGATTTTTGACAGGTCGCGCGGGCCTTCATAGTATCTCAGCGGCCATGAGCATCCCCTCACAGCTGCAGCGCCTCGCCGATGGCATTGGCGCTGCGGTAGGACTCGCGCCCGACGGCATGGAGCGCTTGATCCGCGCGGCATTGCAGGAGGCAACGGGCGGCGAGCGCTGGCTGCCGCCCGAGCGCCGCCGCGCCAATCACGAGCGCTACGCCCGCCACCTGCTTTACGGCGATCCGGCCGGCCGCTTTTCCATCCTCTCGCTCGTGTGGGACCACGGCCAGGAGAGCCCGGTACACGGCCACCACACGTGGTGCGCGGTGGGCGTCTATGACGGCGAGCTCACCGAGACCCGGTATCGCGAGGGGTTCGGCGGCCGCGCGCCGGTGGAGATCGGGGCGGAGCGGCGCACCGCCGGCTCGCTGAGCTTCGACCCGCCGCAGTCGACGATCCACCGCATCGCCAACCGCAGCGGCGGCGTCGCGATCTCGCTCCACGTTTACGGCGTTGCCGCCCACCGGATTTCGACCGGCGTCAATCGACTTTACCCAACTGCGTGAGTCGTGAATCGTGATTCGTGAATCGACCGAAGGCCCCTATTCTCGCCAAGAGCCAGGCGCCGTTTGCAACAACCCTTGGCCACGAATCACGAATCACAAATCACGAATCACGATGTGTTGGCGGAGCCTGAAATGAGAGCGGTAGTTCTGGAAAAGCACGGCGGGCTGGATGAGCTGAAGCTGGTGAAGGGCTTCCCGGACCCGGTCGTGACCAACGACCACGTCGTGATCCGCGTCAAGGCAACGTCGTTCAACTACCACGACGTCTTCACCGTGCGCGGCATGCCGGGCATCAAGGTGCCCATGCCCATGATCATCGGGCTCGACATGGCGGGCGAGATCCTGGAGGTGGGCGGCGGCGTGGACGGCTGGAAGCGCGGCGACCGGGTGCTGGTGAATCCGCTGAACCGCCAGAAGGGGCTGATGGGCGAGATGATGCACGGCGGGCTCGCCGAGAAGTGCCTGGTCGCGCAGCACCAGCTGATCCGCATGCCGGACGGCGTCACCTTCGAGGAGGCCGCCTCGCTTCCCGTCGCCTACGGCACCGCCCACCGCATGCTCATCACGCACAACACGGTGAAAAGCGGCGACAAGGTGCTCGTGCTCGGCGCGAGCGGGGGTGTCGGCACGGGCTGCGTGCTGCTCGCGAAGATGCTGGGAGCCGAGGTGATCGCGTGCGCGAGCAGCGCGGACAAGATCCGGCGCCTGAGGGAGCTTGGCGCCGACCACGTGATCAACTACCAGGAGACCGATTTCTCGAAATGGGCGATCGAGAAGTACGGCAAGCCGCAGCGCCGCACCTACGAGGGCGGCGTGGACGTCGTCATCAACTTCACCGGCGGCGACACCTGGGCGCCGACGCTGCGCTGCGTGAAGCGCGGCGGCAAGATCCTCGTTTGCGGCGCGACCGCCGGCTACGACCCCAAGGAAGACCTGCGCTATATCTGGAGCTTCGAGCTGCAGGTCATCGGCTCGAACAGCTACTACGACGACAACCTGCAGGCGTTGCTGGGCCTGATCCAGGAGCGCCGCATGAAACCCGTCATCGACAAGGTGCTGCCGCTCGAGAGGGCGGCCGAGGGGCTGCGCCTGATCGAGAACCGCGAGGTATTCGGAAAGGTCGTTGTCACTCCCTGAGGTGACGACTGACGGCTGACGACTGACGGCCATGACGGTTCCCCGTCCAGAACCCCGCGGGTATCCCGGCAATCTCGGATTGCTGCTCGCGGAGCACGCGAAGTCCGATCGGCCTGCGATCATCGAGCTGCGTGACCCGCAGCGGCCGCGTCCGGTGAGCTTTCGCGAGCTGGACGCGGGCTGCAATGCCGTTGCCGGAGGGTTGGCGCGCACGGGGCTGAAACCGGGCGAGCGCATCGGCATACTCTCGCTCAACCGGGTGGAGTTCGTCATGACACTGCTCGGCGCGATGCGCGCGGGTGTGGTGCCGGTGCCCGTGAATGTGAAGCTCCCCGCCGATGGTATCGCCTATATCCTCGACGACGCCGGTGCACGCCTCCTGTTCGCCGAGCCCGGGACCAGGCGTCTCGCGCCCGCCGGGATGCGGGTCGTGGAATTCGGGAGCGACTTCGATTCGTTCATCGATCCCGGTCCATTCGCCGCGTTCGAGCCTGCGCCGGATTCGATCGCGATCCAGCCTTACACCTCCGGCTCGACCGGGCGGCCGAAGGGCGTGCTGCTCAGCCACTACGGGCAGAACTGGAGCCGGCGCATCCTCGCCCATACGCGGGGCACGACGGAGCGTGACGTGATCCTTGTCGCGGCGCCGCTCTATCACAAGAACGCGCTCAATGCGATCAAGCAGGGCCTGACCGCCGGCGCGACGCTGCCCTTGCTGCCGCAATTCGACATCGGGCGCTACATCGAGGCGATCAGCAGATACCGCTGTACCGTGATTTCGGGCGTGCCCACCATGATGGCAATGCTGCTCACGCGCAAGGACGTGCTGACGAGGACCGACACAACGTCGGTGCGAACCATCATGATGGGCTCGGCACCGTCATCACCCGAGCTGCTGAAGGATCTGAAGGCGCAGTTCCCCAACGCCGAGCCGCTGGTGGTCTACGGCGTGACCGAGGGCGGTCCCGTGCCCCTCGGCCCGCATCCGGACGGCAAGCCGCGCCCGCCAGGGTCGCTCGGCGTGCCCTACCCCGGCACCGAGGCGAAACTGGTGGGCGGACCCAACCCGGATGAAGGCGAGCTCGTGCTGAAGAATCCCGGCAACCTGCTGGGCTATCACAACCTGCCGGCCGAGACCGCGAAGAGATTGCGCGACGGCTGGTACTACACCGGCGACGTGTGCCGCCGCGACCACGACGGCTTCTACTGGTTCGTAGGGCGCACCGACGACATGTTCGTCTCGGGCGGCGAGAACATCTTCCCGGGCGAAGTCGAGGCCATGCTGCAGCGTCACCCTGCCGTGCACCAGGCCCTCGTCATGCCCTTCAACCACGAGCTGAAAGGCCAGGTGCCGTACGCGTTCGTGGTGCCGCGCTCCGGCACACGCGTCACCGAGGACGAGCTGAAGCAATACGCGCTCGACAACGGCCCGGCATACCAGCACCCGCGGCGGGTATTCTTTCTCGATCAACTGCCGCTCTCGGGCACCAACAAGGTCGATCGCGAGCAGCTGCGGCGGTGGGTCGCCAAAGCTGCGGTGACGAAGTGACGGCTGACGACTGAAGACTGACGGCTGACGACAAGGGAAACATGAGTGAACAACCGGTAAGCATCGAAAAGCTGCAGGAGTTGATCACCCGAGGCCCGTTCAACCAGTGGCTCAACTTCACGGTCGTCAAGGCAGGCGCCGACGGGGTCGAGATCAGGGCCGCGTGGCGCGAGGAGTGGGTGGTCAACGTCGAGCGGCGCTACACGCACGGCGGCATCCTCGCCGCGATCGTGGATGTCGCCGCGGACTACGCGATTGCCGCGCAGCTCGGACGGCCGGTGCCGACGATAGACATTCGCGTGGACTACCACAAGGCGGCGATGCCGGGCGATATCACCGCGAAGGCACGCGTCGTGCGCATGGGCAGTCAGTACTCGACCGCCGAGGCGCAGCTCTACGACAAGGACGGCGCGCTGGTGGCCAGTGGACGGGGGACGTATTTCACTGCCCCGCCAAAGGCGTGACACGGTACTGCGTGACGCGGCAGGGCGTGACGCGATGATGCGTGACGCGATACGGCGACGCTTCCACCACCCCGGCACTACGTGCCACCCCTCCTCAGACAGGAGGGGAAGCGGTCGAATCACGAATCACCAAATCACAAATCACGCTTTCGAGCGAGCAGTGTAGGATAGAGCCTCTAACTATATGAAAACGGCCAAGAAACCATCTGGGAGAGGGGAAAAGCGCCTGATCGTCGCGATGACCGGCGCCACCGGCTCGATCTACGGCGTGCGCATCCTCGAGACGCTGCGCGCGATCGGCGGCTGGGAGACGCACCTCATCGTGTCCGACGCGGGCGCGTTGAACGCCTGGTACGACCACAAGCTCTCGCGCAAGGACCTTGGCAAGCTCGCGGACGTCGTGCATAACGTGCGCGACGTGGCGGCCTCGATCTCCAGCGGCTCGTTCGTCACCCACGGCATGGTGATCGCGCCATGCTCGATGAAAACGCTGGCCGCCGTGGCGCTCGGTTTCTCGGACAACCTCGTCTCCCGCGCCGCCGACGTGATCCTGAAGGAGCGCCGGCGCCTGGTGCTGATCGTGCGCGAAGCGCCGCTCAACCTCGCCCACCTGCGCAACATGGTGCAGGTGACCGAGATGGGCGGCGTCGTCTTCCCGCCGGTTCCGGCTTTCTACAGCCAGGCAAAGAGCGTGGACGACCTGGTGAATCACACCGTGGGTCGCGTGCTCGATCTCTTCGGCGTCGAGCATAACCGGATAAAACGCTGGCAAGGCATGAAGGAACCCCCCGTCCAATGAAGATGGAAAAGCCGGACGTCCGGCACGAGAGCTTCCGCCAGTTCCTCGAGCGCCTGCGCGCGGAAAAGGAGCTGACCGACATCCGCCAGCCGGTGGACATCCGGCACATTGCGACGCTGGTTGACCAGTCCGAGACTGCCCTGCTCTTCCACGACGTCATCGGTTACGGCATGCCGGTCGTCTCCGGCATCATCCGCTCGCGCAAGCGCGCGATCCTGTCGATGGGCTGCAGCGACTATCCCGAGATCGAGCACCGCTTGCAGCAGGGCATCGATCACCCGATCGCGCCGAAGTACGTCGAGACTGCGCGCCACAAGGAAGTCGTCGAGACGGAAGGCAAGGTGGACCTCTACCGTCTTCCCATCCCGATGTCCTCGATTTACGACGGCGGCCCGATGATCACCGCGGGCGTGGTGATCACGAAGGACCCGGAGTACGGCATCAATTCGGGCATGTACCGCTTCATGGTCAAGGAGAGAAACCTGACCGGCATCGACATCGTCACGCCGAACAACATGCGGCTGTTCGCGGAACGCGCCTACAAGGCCGGCCGTCCCTGCCCGATCTCGATCTCGATCGGCACGCATCCGTTCGAGGTCATGGGTTCCGGCTTCCGCGCGCCGCTGGGCGTAGACGAGATGGCGATCGCGGGCGGTATCCGCGGGGCGCCAGTAGAGCTCGCGATGTGCGAAACGATAGACATGCCCTGTCTCGCCGACGCCGAGATCGTGCTGGAAGCGGAGATCCTGCCGACCGGCTGGACCCACCCGGAAGGCCGCTTCGGCGAGTTCACGCGCCTGATGGGCGGGCTGCACTGGAACCCCCTCGTCAGGGTCAAGGCCGTCACCCGCCGCAAGGACGCCATCTACTACGCGCTGCACATGCCGTGGGAGAACACCTGGCTCGCCGCGCCGACGCGCTACACCGCGATCCGGCGCGCGCTGAAGAACGCGGGAATACAGGTCAAGGACATCAACGTGACGCTCGGCGGCTGCGGCTTCTGGCACGCGATCGTCTCGATCCGGAAGCAGGCCGGCGAAGGCAAGAACGCGCTGCTCGCCGCGCTCACCGCCCAGGACATCAAGCACGTGGTGGTGGTGGACGACGATATCGACGTCTTCGACGCGACCGACGTCGAGTGGGCCATCGCCACCCGCGTGCAGGGCGACAAGGACGTCATCGTCATTCCCGGCGCGCGCGCGAAGCCGCTCGATCCGAGCCTCGCCGTCACGCCGCCCGGGGTGGTGCCGACCGGCGCCAAGGTCGGCATAGACGCGACCATCGGCGAAGGCATCCCGCGCGAGCGCTTCGAGCGCATCGCCTACGCTTACGCCGACCGCGCGAAGATAGCGGACTACGCCAAAGGCAAGGCGGACGCGCCGGCCCAGGCGCCCGGCAGCGACGACAGGACCATCGGGCAGCTCGTAGACCGGATACTGAAGCTCATCGAGAAAGAGCCGAAGTACTACCAGGAGATCGCCGAGCACTTCGGCGAATACGAGTTCCAGGCCGTCGCGCGCGCGATGGGCCGGCTGCATGCCGACGAGAAGCTCTGGCAGGACGCGCGCGGCCGCGCGTGCGTGAAGGGCTCTTCATTCGCCGCGAAACCGCCTGGCTCGGGCGGCGAATGAAGAGAAGTGGGCAGTTTGCAGTGGACAGTTTGCAGTAACTCCCTAACTGCACACTGCCAACTTCAGCGCGATGCCCTCCTTGCCGCAAAAGGGCGTGTTGCACCTGCACCTCGAGAGCTTCCGCAAGCATCCCGCCGTGTTCCACCTCACCGAGGAGCGCTGGCTTGCCGCGGCCAAGCGCCACCGGGCGCTCGCGAAGCGCGTTCGCGTCACGATCGGCTGGGATGGCGACATCATCGGCGAGGCGCTCGAGACCGCCGACGTGATGATCAACTCCAGCCCGCCCAGGGACGGGCTGCGCACCCGCGCCCCACGCCTCAAGTGGATCCAGACCACCGGCGCGGGCATCGACGGCCTGCTGCCGCTCGACTGGCTGCCCGCCGACATCGCGCTCACGAACAATCGCGGCGCGCACGGCCCCAAGGCGGAGGACTCGTGCGCCATGGCGATCTCTCTCCTCAACTCGCGGCTGCCGCAGCTTCTCGCGAACCAGCGCAACCACGCCTGGCGGCCCATTTACACGACGCCAGTGGCGGGCAAGACGGTCGTCGTCATCGGCTTCGGCGACCTGGGCCAGGGAGCGGGCCGCGCCGCGAAGAAGCTCGGCGCCAAAGTGGTCGCCGTCACCCGCAGCGGCGAGGCCGCCCGGCCGGCCGATGAAGCCCACCCGGTGAGCCGGATCGACCGCGTGCTGCCGAGGGCCGACTTCGTGGTCGTCACGGCGCCGCTCACGCCGGGAACGCGCAACCTGCTCAGCCGCGAGCGCCTCGACCTGCTCAAGCCCGAGGCCGGCCTCATCAACATCGGCCGTTCTCCCGTCGTGGACTACGACGCGCTGCGGGAAAAGCTCGCCCAAGGATCGCTCGCCGGCGCGGTGCTCGATGTGTTCCAGCCGGAGCCGCTGCCTCCCGATTCCCCGTTCTGGGACACGCCCAATCTCATCGCCCTGCCCCACGTGAGCTGCGACGACCCCCGCTACATCGACCAGCTGTTCGATACCTGGTTTGCGAATTTCGAGCGGTTCCTGAAGGGGAAGCCTCTGAAGAATCGCATCGATCCTCTGCGAGGCTACTGAAACCCGTGATTCGTGAATCGTGATTCGTGATTCGACTGGAGCTGGATATTCGACCCTGCTAGCCGCGGGACACGACAGGTTGCACGAATCACAAATCACCAATCACTAATCACGCTTTTGTCCGGCGACATGGCCGACATCGCCTCGTCCCAGGTACCCACCGCCGGAGCGCTGGTGCTGGACCACGTCGGGCACTTCGTGCCGCACGTCGATGCGGCCAGCGCCGCCCTGGAGAAGCTCGGCTTCACGCTCACGCCGTTCTCCGAGCAGTCCCACCGCGTGGAGCCGGGCGGACCGCTGACGCCGGCGGGAGCGGGCAATCGCTGCGCGATGCTGCAGCGGGGCTACCTGGAATTCCTCACGCCGACGGGCGACACGCTCATCGCCAGCCAGCTGCGCGCCTCGATCAAGCGCTACGTGGGCGCGCACCTCATCGCTTTCGGGACGGCCGCCGCGGAAGCCGATCACGAGCGGCTGAGGAAAGGCGCGTTTGCTCCGCTCGAGCCCGTCGCGCTGCAGCGGGAGGTCGACACCGGCGCGGGGCGCGAAACGGCGCGCTTCACCGTCGTGCGGGTGCCGCCGGGCACCATGCCGGAAGGCCGCATCCAGTTCTGCCGCCACCACACGCCTGAGCTGCTGTGGCAGGAGCGCTGGACGCAGCACGCCAATCGAGCCACCGCGCTTGCCGGCGTGATCCTGCCGGTACCCGACGCGCGGGAAGCGGCGCAGCGCTACGCGCGCTACACGGGGCTGCTGGCGCAAGTGAGCGGCAGCGTGTGGCGCATCACTACCGCGCGCGGCTATCTCGTGTTCGTGGATCGCTACACCCTGCTGCGGCGGCTGGGCGTCGTGCCTCCCACGCTGCCCTGGATAGCGGGCTGCGTGCTCAAGTCGGAGGATATCGAGGCCAGCGGCGAATTCCTGCGGAGATCGGGGATGCCCGTGCACGTCCTCGGCAGCCGCCGGCTGCTGGTGGTGCTCCCGCCCGAGCTCGGCGGGATCGTGATCTTCGAGCCCGCCAACGCCGGCGTGCTCAATTTCGACTGACGCCCGCTTCAAAGCAGGACGTATGAGCGCGCCTGCTACAGCTTGATATTGGCGGCCTTGATGACTTTCCTGTATTTCGCGAGCTCCGACTGCATGAGCCTGGACAGCTCCGCGGGCGTCGTGGTCAGGGGATCCGCGCCGTTGCGCTCGAACTGCTCCTTCATCTCCGACGTTTTCGCGATCGTCGTCAGCTCGCCGTAGAGCTTCTTCACCACCGGCCCCGGCGTGCCCTTCGGCGCGAAGAAGCCGAGCCACAGCGACACCTCGAAGCCGGGATAGCCGGACTCGGCGACCGTCGGCACGTCGGGCAGCGCCGGCGAGCGCTTCGCCGTGCCCACAGCGATCGCCCGCATCTTTCCCGACCTGGCGTGGGGCAGCACGGCCGGCATGCTGCCGAACAGCGCCTGGACCTCTCCGCCCATCAGCGCCGCTCCGGCGGGGCCGTTGCCTTTGAAGGGAATGTGAACGATATCCGTGCCCGAGGCGATTTTCAGCATCTCCATCGCGATCTGCGTGGTGCTGCCGGCGCCGGCGGAAGCGTAGTTGAGCTTGCCCGGCTGCGCCTTCATGAGCCCCACGAATTCCTTCAGCGACCTGGCCTGGACGCTGGGATGCAGCACCAGCAGGTACGGCGTGGAAGCGACCAGGGTGATCGGCTCGAAGTCCTTGACCGGATCGTACCTGACGTTGGGATAGGCGGCCGGTGCGATCACGTGGGTGCTGGTAGTGCCCATGGTGAGGGTGTAGCCGTCGGCGGTGGCCCGGGCCGCGAGCTCCGTGCCGATGGTTCCGCCGGCCCCGCCGCGGTTGTCCGTGACGACCTGCTGTCCCAGGCGCTCGCCCAGTCTTTGGCCCACGAGCCGTGCAATGATATCGGTCGATCCGCCGGGCGGAAACGCCACGATGAGACGAACCGGCTTGATGGGATAGGAACCCTGCGCCAGCGCAGCCAGCGACATTGGCAGCAACAGCGCCGCCGCCACGAACAGCCGAGAATATTTCTTCATTTCCCCTCCCAGGGCGATGACGAGATGGACGCGCCCCGGCCTTCCGGGGCCCTGCGCCGGGTAGCGATTGTAGCCGAGTCTGGCCGCGGCGGTGAGCCCGCCGCGGTCCGGGAAGCGTCGCGCCGTCAGGCCTTGTTCGCGTCGTCCTGCAAGGCCTCGCGCCGCTTGCCGCGCAGCGCCGGCAGGATCATCACCAGCAGAAACAGCGCCGTGGCGGCCAGGAATCCGGCGCTGATCGGGCGCGTGAAGAAGACCGTGGGATCGCCGCGCGAAATGAGCAGTGCCCGCCTCAGGTTTTCCTCCATCAGCGGTCCCAGCACGAAGGCGAGTATCAGCGGCGCGGGCTCGCACTTCAGCTTGATGAAGACGTATCCCAGGAAACCGAACAGCAGGGTCATGTAGATGTCCAGCGACTGGTTGTTGAGGCTGAAGACGCCGATCGCCATGAACATCATGATCGCCGGGAACAGCATCCGGTACGGCACGGTGAGCAGCCGGACCCAGAGCCCGATCAGCGGCAGGTTCAACAACACCAGCATGGCGTTGCCGATCCACATGCTGGCTATCAGGCCCCAGAACAGGTCCGGACGCTGGGTCATCACCTGCGGACCGGGCGCGATGCCCTGTATCGTCAGGGCGCCGAGCATCAGCGCCATCGTGCCGCTGCCCGGGATACCGAGCGTCAGAGTCGGTATGAACGCGCACTGCGCGGCGGCGTTGTTTGCAGCCTCGGGGCCGGCAACGCCTTCGATCGCGCCCTTGCCGAACTTCGAGGGGTCCTTCGCCACCTTCTTTTCCAGCGCATAAGTGGAGAAGGCGCTGATCGTCGGCCCCGCTCCCGGCAGCGTCCCGAAGAAAGCACCGACGGCGGTGCCCCTCACGGCCGGGGCCCAGGAGCGCTTGAAGTCTTCCTTCGTCGGCCACATGTGCTTGATCTTTTCGAACAGCAGGTCGCGCTTGATGCCGCCCCGCTCCAGGTTGGACACGATTTCGGCGAAGCCGAACAGCCCCATCGCGATTACGGTGAAGCTGATGCCATCGGTGAGTCCCGCCACGCCGAAGGCGAAGCGCGACATGCCCGAGTTGACGTCGGTGCCGACGATCCCGAACAGCAGCCCCAGCACGATCATCGCCAGCGCCTTCAGCAGCGACCCGTGGGCCAGGACGGCGGATGCTATCAGGCCCATGACCATCAGCGAGAAATACTCCGGAGCGCCGAACTTGAGGGCCATCTCCGCGAGCGGCGGGCCGAAGAGCGCGATCAGGATGGTGCCCACGGTACCCGCGAAGAACGAGACCAGCGCCGCAGTGGCAAGCGCGGGTCCCGCCCGTCCCTGCTTGGCCATCTGGTGGCCGTCGATGCAGGTCACCACCGACGCCGATTCGCCCGGCAGGTTGACCAGGATCGCGGTGGTGGAGCCGCCGTACTGGGTGCCGTAGTAGATGCCGGCCAGCATGATCAGCGCGCCCACCGGAGGCAGGCTGAAGGTGAGCGGGAGCAGCATTGCGATCGCCGCCAGGGGACCGATGCCGGGCAGCACGCCCACCAGCGTGCCGACAAACACGCCGATGAAGCAGTACATCAGGTTCGTCGGCGAGACCGCCGTCTGGAATCCCAGGGCCAGGTTCGGAAAGAGGCTTGCGAGTTCGCCCATGTCACCTCTCCCAGAACAGCGGATACGGCAGCTCGAGGCCGTAGATGAACAACCCGACTGCCCCCGCGACCAATATGGCGGTCAGCAGCGCGACCTCGAGCGGGCGGAATTCCCTGCCGGCAAGGGAGCTCAGCGCGATCACCGCGACGAGCGACGGTATGAAGCCCAGCGCGAAGCTTTCCATGAACAGGCCGTAGACGATGAACGCCACGCTCAGGACGATGAGCGGGCGCCAGGCCCAGGGCCCGATGCCCGTGCCCGCGACCCGGGTGGCGCGCAGCGCGATGATCGCGCCGAGGGTCATCATGATGCCGCCGAGCCAGGTGGGGAAATAGCCGGGACCCATGCGCATCGCCGCGCCCATCGGGTAATCGCGGGCAACGACGATCGCAAGCACGCCGAAGCCGATGAACATCAGCCCGGCCCAGAAGTCTTCCTGGTTCCTGATAGTGAGCTTCACGGTTTCTCCTCGTTGATCGCGGAATTCGCCGGGGGCGCTCGGGCCGCGCCGGTGACTCCGCATTTTCGATGCCCGCCGCGCCGGCAGGCCGGTACAGCGGCATCGTGTTATCGGTCCCGACAGGGGACCGTGCCGTGACATCAGTAAGAAGGGATAGCTGAGCTAACTGGACGTGGCGCAATCCTCCTCGTGGCAGGCCAGCGCCTAGTCTAAACCGAGACCGCGTCCCGGGTCACCCGGTTCGCCGCACGTCAGAATTTCGTAAGCATCACCGGACCGCCGAGAAAACCAACCGCACCAAACACAACGCGCCCGCTTGCGCGGGCGCGTCGGCATGAGATCGGGCGGCGTGCCGCCGGATCGGGGATGTTGGGCGAAATCAGCGGCAGGTCGGCAGCAGATCCAACCTCGGCCCCAACGACCCGGTGTTTCCCGCCACGGCCAGGTCAGGTGCCGTCGTATTCGGAACAGGGACTGTACCGAGCAGCGTGCCGGATCCGAGAGTCACGCCCACCCCTATGGGAGCAGGCGCGGCCGTGTTCACGTCTATCGTCGCGCCAACGCCAGGCAGGCCGACGACGGACGGTACGGTGACACTCGCCGATGCACCCAATTTTCCGACGTCGGTCGTCGGCGGGACGACCACGCCTACCCTGGTCTGGTTGATCAGCGGCAGGTTCAGGTTGACGCCAAGCTGGGTTTGGCCGGACTGCAGTTTCACGACCTGCGCAAGCGCGGAACTCGTGCCGGAGAGCAGGAATACGGACAGCAACGACGCACCAAGCGCATACCACTTGTGTACTGTCATGAGCCTTCCCCTGTAACCCCCCCTATTCAGGCGTGAGGTCCATTGCAGCGTAAGCCCACCTGGGCAATGAATGCTACTAACTATGTCACGCTCGGCGCCATGGTCTTGCTGGCAGGTATGGGCAACACATTGACTGGCCGGGGTTTTATGCCGAGAGCGCGTCAGGATTGATGACATTGATGGGCTGGCCCGCCGCGAACGCCAGTATCTGGTCGAACACGACGCTGAATATCCGCTCGTAGCCCCCGCGCTCGACGTAGCCCAGGTGCGGCGTGCACACCACGTTGTCCATGTCGAGGAGCGGATGCGCCGCGTTGAGGAGCGGCTCTTCCTCGTAGACGTCGACCGCGGCGAGGCCCGGGCGCCCGGCCTTCAGCGCGGCGACCAGGGCCCCCGGCTCGATCAGCCCGGCGCGGCTCGTGTTGACCAGCAGCGCGGTCGGCTTCATGCGCGCAAGGTCCGCGGCCGTCACCAGGCCGCGCGTCGCGGGGATCAGCCGCACGTGCAGCGTCAGCACGTCCGACTGCTCGAACAGCGCCTCCTTGCTCGCCGCGAAGGCGTGGCCGTCGGCGCGCGCCCGCTCCGCCGAGCGCTCGCGGCCCCAGGCAAGCACCTTCATCTCGAAGGCCCTGGCGTAACGCGCCGTGACCGCGCCGATGCGGCCGTAGCCGAGGATGCCGAGCGTGGCCCCGCGCAGCGCGGTCCCTATCGAGGACTGCCAGCGCCCGCTTTTCAGCGCCGCCATTTCCTGGGGGATCCGGCGCAGCGCCGCGATGATGAGGCCCCAGGCCAGCTCCGCTGTCGCGTAGGACGGCGCGCCGGGGTGGAGGTCGGAGCACAGGACGATGCCGCGCTTCGTGCAGGCATCCACGTCGATGTGAGGGTAGACGCTCGACTGGCTGATGAGCTTCAGCTTCGGCAGCCGTTCGATGAGAGGAGCGCGGACGGGTGTGCGCTCCCGGATCAGCACCAGGGCCTCGGTGTCCTTCAACCGCTGCGCGAGCGTGTCGGTGTCCTTGGTGTGGTCGTTCCAGATCGTGACGTCGTGGCCGGCGAGCTTGGGAAAGCACTTCAGCGTGCGCACGGCGTCCTGGTAGTCGTCGAGGATCGAGATCTTCATCGCTCAAATGCGTGATAAGTGACGAGTGATAAGTGATAAGGCTCCCGCGCGCCGCGTGGAAACGGACCCCTGTCACCTATCACTTATCACCTATCACGCCTTTCCCTCGTGAGCGGCGCTCGGGGTATATCTCGAACTCACCGACGATCTCCAGCACCGAGCGGCGCGGCAGTTCCGCGACGCCGACGGCCGAGCGGGCATGGGCGCCGCGCTCGGGGCCCCACAGCTCGTAGAACAGGTCGGAGGCGCCGTCGATCACCGCGAACTGGCGCTCGAACCCCGGGGCGGAATTGACCATGCCGTGCAGCCGGATCACGCGCTTCACGCGGTCGAGGTCCCCGAGATGCGCCTTGAGCGTCGCGAGGATCTGGAGCGCAACGGCGCGGGCGGCGAGCCGCGCCTCCTCTTCCGTGATTTCGGAGCCGACCTTGCCGGTGTTCTTCGCCCCCAGCATCAGCGGATGGCGCGCCGTGCTGTGTCCGCCGAGAAAGAGAATATCGCCCGCCTGCACGCAGGGGATGCGGTTCGGGCTCGGATAGGGGTGCACCGGCGGCAGCGCCAGCCCCATCTTCGCGAGCCTCTCCTCGATCATTCCCATGGTCTTCGCCCCGGCGCGCCGCCTAGCCGCAGATAAACGCAGATGAGCGCGGATGAAATCCCCTGCTAATCAGAGCATTGGGTTCTGTGTGTATCTGCGTGTATCTGCGGTTCCATTTGATTTTTGAGACAGGTTCTAGCTGCCGGGAATGATCCCCGGCTTGAGCGTCTGACAGTAGTCGGCGATGTCCGCGGGCCGGCACTTCCAGACCCGGTCGATGAACCTGCTCGCGAGGCAGTGCTTGAGCGCCTTGCGCAGCGGACGCAGCCGGAACGGGTAGCCGAACACGTAGGGGTGGATCGAGATGTTGCAGACCAGCGGGTGCTTCTCGCACTGCTCTACCATCTCCTCGAACTGGTCCACCAGCATGTCGCAGAACTCGCGTCCCGTGTGCTGGCGGTGGATGACCTGGGGCGAGTCGTTGAGCTCGGCCGGGTACGGCACGGAAAGCAGGGGTCCCGCGCGCGTGCGCAGCCACACCGGTTGATCGTCGAACGGCCAATCCATGAGATAGGTGTAGCCGGCCTCCTTGAGCAGGTCCGGCGTCCACGGGTTCTCGTAGGTGCCGGCACCCATCCAGCCCTTCGGCGGGCGGCCTTCGTGCCGGGCGAAGGTCTCGGTCACTTCCTGGATCACGCGCGCCTCGTCGGTTTCCCAGCGGAAATCCTGGAGGTTCTCCGAATTGGTCCGGCCGTGCGCCACGATCTCGTCGCCGCGCTTGCGCGCCCGGGCCATGATCTGCGGCGCGTGCTCGTAGAGCAGGCTGTTGGCGTTGTGCGCGAGCGGCAGCTCGAGCTCATCCGCGAGATCGAACAGGCGCCAGATGCCGACCCGGTTGCCGTAATCGCGCCAGGAATAGTTGCGCTGCGTCTGCGGCTCGCCCAGCTTGGCGTTGTCGTGCCCCCTGCCCTTGCCGAACGCGAACACCTCGACGTTGGTGGTGATGCAGAAGGCGAGCCGCTTGCCGCCCGGCCAGCTGTAGTCCTTGCGCTCGACCAGCGGCAGGTAGTCGTAACGATTGTGCCCGGGCAATCTTGTGGCGGCCATGCGATCTCCCCGGCGGCTCCTCCTCCGCCACATTACGGACGCGCAGCGCGCGTGCGGCATGAAATAATAACCGACATGAAGGCAGTTGAGATTTCGCGTCCCGGCGGGCCCGAAGTGCTGGAGCCGGTCGAAAGGCCGCGCCCCGATCCCGGCCCCGGAGAAGTCCTGATCGAGGTTGCCGCCGCCGGCGTCAACGGTCCGGACTTGATGCAGCGCAAGGGCCTCTACCCGGCCCCCGCCGGCGCCTCGGACCTGCCGGGCCTTGAAGTGTCCGGCAGGATCGTGGCGGTGGGGACGCGGGCCGCGCGCTGGTCGGTCGGCGACAACGTGACCGCGCTCGCCAACGGCGGCGGCTATGCCGAGTTCTGCGCGGTGGATGCGCGGCATTGCCTGCCGGTGCCGAAAGGCGTGTCCCTGCGGGACGCGGCCGGCCTGCCGGAAACGTTTTTCACGGTCTGGAGCAACGTGTTCGCGGGCGCCGGCCTGAAGGAGGGGGAAACGTTCCTCGTGCACGGCGGCGCCGGCGGCATCGGCACCACGGCCATCCAGCTCGGCAAGGCGTTCGGCGCGAAGGTGATCGCCACGGACAGCCCCGCGGAGCGCTGCAGCATCTGCCGGGAGCTCGGCGCCGATCGCGTGATCGATTACCGGCAGGAGGACTTCGTCGAGGCGGTGCGCGAGGCCGGCGGCGCCAACGTCATACTCGACATCGTCGGCGCGCCGAACCTCGAGAAGAACTTCAAGGCCGCCGCGCACGACGCGCGCATCATCCAGCTCGCTTTCGCGCTCGGCGCCAAGGCCGAAATCAATCTGATGCCGATCATGCTGAAGCGCCTGACCTATACCGGCTCGACCCTGCGCACGCGGCCGCCCGACTACAAGGCGAGGATCGCGGAAGAGCTCGAGGCGAAGGTCTGGCCGCTCATCGCAGCCGGCCGCATCAAGGTGGTGACCCGCCAGACGCTGCCCCTCGCGCAGGCGGCGCAGGCGCACGCGCTGATGGAGTCAGCGCAGCACACCGGGAAGATCCTGCTACTGGTTGGAAATGCGTGATTCGTGATTGGTGATTCGTGATTCGACATACATGAACCGTGGGGTCAACCACGATTCACGAATCACGATTCACGCTGTTCAGATAAGCCTTTGTTGCTCGGGCTCCACGCCCTCGACGGTCTTGGGGGGGCGGCGGCGCAGCTTCGAGATGTCGCCGTCCACGGCGATGGCGCGGGCGTGGTTGATGTTCTTCTCGAGCTCGTCGAAATACAGGTTCTGTCCCCCGAAGTGCTGCTCGATGTAGCTGTAGCAGCCCCCCAGGTCCTGCTTGAGCCGCTTGGTCGCCCCCTGGTAGAAGCGCGGCGTCTTGAAGATGAGGTCGGCGGCCGACGCGAATATGATCTCCTCCCTGCCGTCCTCGTGGCGCTTGCGGGCGATGCCGCCGCGCACGAATTCAGGGTAGAGGCGGTCGTAGCACTTCTCCAGGTAGCAGCGGTCGGCCATCTGCGCCAGGATGTCCGCGCTGCCGAGCAGCCCGCCGATCAGCCGGTACTCGGGCGCCACCTTGATCCGGTCCACCGGGATCTCGTAGCCGGTAAAGTGCACCGTGCGCGCCGCGGCCTGTGCCATGTCGGCCATGCCGGTCTGGCGCATGTAATCCTCCAGGAACCGCGCGCCGCGCGAGACGTGCACTGCCGTGTACTCGGCGCCGTTCGCGTGCTTGGTATCCTTGCGGCTGCGGATGTAGCCGCAGTCGTGGTAGAGCGCCGCGATGATGCCGAAGCGGAACAGTTTCTCGTTGACGGTCTGGGTGCTGGTCGCGCGCACGCACCCGTCGAGCAGCCGCGCCATGCCCAGCGTCACGTCCAGCACATGCTGGATGTCGTGGTAATCGGTATCGCACTCGTGGTAGCCGGGGTACTCGCCCCGGTAGAGGCGCCCCAGGTCGGTAAAGGCCTGGTCGAGGTTGGCCGGAGAGTCCTGCTGGTAGAGGTTGCGGTAGATGCGGGAGACTTCTCTGGAGACGTCGCGAGTGTCAGTGGTGTTGACGCTGTTGGTAACGTCGTAGTCGTTGCGGCGCTCACCCATGATTTTCAAGTCCCCGGTACCGCCCCGCCCTGCTGCCATTTTGGTTAGTTATTGCGCAGTATTAGACTATAATGAATGCATTAATGCAATGCCGGATAAGGCGATAATACTCAATGCCTTCGGGGAGTTTTGCGCCGGGCGCCGTGACTGCCGCGCAATGCAATTTCGGGGACGGCGCCGGGAATAAAAAATATCGTTGCGGTGTGTTCAGAACGTCGGCGCAATAGAATGCGTGCCGGCTCATCGCGTTAACGGCGCCGTCCGGCTCTCACTGAACTGATCATGCATCCCAAGACCATCTTTGCCAAGACGCCCAAGGGCGTGCTGGAGGTCAAGAACAAGACCACCAGGCTGGCGCGCGACGTCGGCGTGGTGTTCCTGTCGGTGGACGGCAAGTCCACGGTGGCCGACCTCGCCAAGAAGTCGGGCATGGACGAGAAGGCGCTGAACGCCGCGCTGCAAAAGCTCTCGTCCGACGGCTTCATCAAGATCTTCTCCTCTCCGGACACGGCCCCCGCGGGCGGCGCGGCCCAGCCCGCTCCGGCCACGGCGGCCTCGATCGCGCAGGCGGCGCGCGCCCCGGCGGGCGGAAGCGACGATCTCGACTTCACGTCCCCGGAGGCGATGGCCAAGCTCAACGCCGAGGCCGCCAACCGCACCAGGGCCGAAGCCGATGCCAAGGCACGCGCGCTGGCGGCCGCGAAGGCCGCGGCCGAAGCCAAAGTCCGGCAGGAGGCGGAAGCGCGGGCGCGGGCGCAGGCAGAGGCCAAGGCCAGGACCGAGGCCGAAGGCAAGGCCAAGGCCGAAGCCGCGGCAAAGGCCGCCGGCGAGGCGCGCACCAAGGCGGAAGGCGAAGCGAAGGCGGCGGCCGACGCGAGGGTCCGGGCCGAGGCCGAAGCGCGCGTCAAGGCGGCCATGGAAGCCAAGGCGCGTGCCGATGCCGAGGCCAAAACGCGGGCCGAGGCCGAGGCGCGCGCCAAGCAGGAAGCGGAAGTCAAGGGCGCCGCCGAAGCCAAGGCGAAGGAGGAGGCCGAAGAACGGGCCAGGGCCGAGATCGAGGCGCGCGCCCTGGCGGAAGCGGAAACCAAGGCGAAGACGGCGGTCGAGGCGCAGATGAAGGCATTGACCGACGCGCTGGGCGAGGCGCAGCGGCGCGCCAGGCAGGAAGCGGAGGCGCGCGCGCGCGTCGAGCAGGAGGTCAAGGCCCGCGCGGAGGCCGAGAAACGGGCGCGCGCGGAAGTTGAAGCGCGCGGCAAGGCGGCCGACGAGGCCGTGTCCCAGGCGCGGAAAATCGCCGAGGAGGCGGCCAAGGCCAAGGCCGAAATGGAATCCCGGGCGGCCCTCGACGCGGTCGCGGGCGCCGGCGAATCGGCCCGCGCGCACATGGAGTCGGCCCTCAAGGCCCTCCAGGAAGCCAAGGCCAAGGCCCGCGCGGAAGGCGATGCCCGCGTCGAGGCCGAGAAGCGCGCGAAGGCGGAAGCCGAGGCGCGCCTGCGCGAAGAGCAGGAGCGCGCCGACCGGGAAGCGAAGGAGCGTAAGGAGCGCGACGAGGCCGACCAGCGCACGCGGGCGCAGCTGCGCGAGCTGCAGGAGCAGGCGCGGCGCGCCACCGAGGAAGCCGAGGCCAAGTCCGCGGTCGAGCGCAAGGGTCGCGAGGAAGCCGAAGCGAAGGTCGCGGTCGAGCGCAAGGCGCGCGAGGAAGCCGAGCGCAAGGCCGCCGCCGAGGCGAAAGCGCGGGAAGAAACGCTCGCCAAGGCGAAAGCGGAAGCCGAAGTCAAGGCTCGCGCCGAGGTCGAGGAAATGATCCAGGCCGAGCGCAAGGCGCGCGAGGAGGCCGAGCGCCGGGCGGAACAGGAGATCGCCGCCAAGCTCGAGGCCGAGCAGAAGGCCCGGGCGGAAGCGGAGCGCCAAGCCGAGATCGCGCGCAAGGCGCGCGAGGAAGCCGAGCGCAAGGCCAAGGACGCGGGCGACTCACAGGCCGCCCTGAGGGCGCGGGCGGAAGCCGAGATCATCGCCCGCAAGGCCGAGGAGGCGGTCGCGCAGGCGCGCGCCCAGGCCGAGGCGGAGAAGAAAGCGCGCGCCCTGGCCGAGGACCGCGCCAAGACCGAGGCGGTGGCCCGGGTCATGCAGGAGCAGCAGCTGCGCGCGGGGGCCGAGGACCAGATCAAGGCGCGCGTGCAAGAGGAGATCAAGGCGCGCGAGCGCGCCGAGATGGAGGCCGAGGCGCGCTACCGGCAGGAGCAGGCGGCGCGCGCGAAGGCGGCAGCCGAAGAGCGCCAGAGGCGCGAGGACCAGGCGAAGGCAAGCGGCAAGACCGTCCGCCGGATAGTGAGGAGCAATACCAACTGGCCGATGACGATCGGCGTGAGCTTCGTCGTGCTGCTCGCGATCGCCATCGGCCTGCTGCACGTCGTGCCGCTCAACAACTACATCACCCCGGTGCAGGACGTCATGTCGAAGCGTCTCGGCGTGCCGGTGACCATCACCAACCTGCGCTACGCCCTGCTCCCGGCCCCGGCACTCACGCTCCACCGGGTAGGGATCGGCAAGCTGCAGGAAATCAAGGTCGACAATATCGTCGTCAGCGCTTGGCCGATGGCGCTGTTCGGCGAAAGCAAGCGCTTCGACACCGTCGTGGTGAACACGGTCACCGCGGACCAGGACGCCCTCGCCATGGTCCCGGCCTGGGTGAAGGCCCAGCCCGGCGCCCTGCCGGTCGACGTGCGGCGCATCGAGTTCCGCGGGGTCAAGCTGGCCGTAAAGGAAATCGACGTCCCGTCATTCAACGGCGAGGTGACGCTGGGACCGGACGGCGCCATGCAGCGCGCGTCGTTCTCGACCGCGAAGGTCCGCGTCGACCTGACGCCCCGCGACCAGGGCCTGCGCGTCGCGCTGGAGGCCGCGGGCTGGAAACTTCCTATCGGACCCGAGGTCGAGTTCGACGACCTCAACATGGAAGGCACCATCGACCGGCAGCACGCCACCATCACGGCCATCTCCGGCAAGATCGGGCGCGGCATGATCAAGGGCAGCGCGCGCGCGGCGTGGAGCGATGGCAACATACGCATGGACGGGGACTTCAGCGTCGCCAACGGCGAGCTGGCCCAGCTGCTGTCGGATTTTACGCGCGATTTCACGGCGACCGGCACGCTGCACGCCAACGTGACGTATGCCGCGCAGTCGCCGAAGCTGCAGTCCCTGTTCGCGCAACCGGCGGTCGAAGCGACCTTCAATATCGAGAAAGGCGTGATCAACAACATCGATATCGTGCGCGCCATCCAGTCCCCGGTGCGCGACGGCCTGCGCGGCGGAAAGACCGGCTTCAACACGCTGGCCGGCTCGATGCGGCTCACCAGCCAGGGCTACGCCTATCGCCAGCTCCAGCTGTCCTCCGGACCGATGCGCGCGTCCGGCAGCGTGGACATCGGTCCGAACGGCGAGCTCTCGGGCCGTATCAGCGCCGAGCTCGGCTCGAAATCGGTGATCGTGGCGCGCGGCAA
>JBIOVQ010000159.1:0-11538 GCA_044867805.1 Burkholderiales bacterium
AGCCGGTCGCGATCGTGAGCACCGTGTGCGGGTCGCCGCGCTTGCCTTTGGCGTAGGTGAAGGCCACCACGCCGGCGCCGCCGGTCTTGCTCTGCACGACGAGCGGCTGCGTGACCAGCTTGTCGCGCGTCATGATCTCGGTCACCAGGCGGGCGAACACGTCGGTGCCGCCGCCGGGGTTGACGTGCACGATGAACTCGACCGGCCGGGAAGGATAGGACTGTGCCGGGGCCGCACCGGCAGCGAGCGTGAGAGCAATGGCGGAAAGGGCGGTGAGCCGCGTGCGAAGCTGGGTCGTCATGGGGATCTCCTATAGCCGAGGCGCCACATTAACGTACAGGAACCCGCTGCGGCAGGTAGCGCTAAGATAGCGGGAAGGAGGATGAAGATGTCCACCATGTGTAACGTGCTCCGGGCGGTCGCCGGGCTCTGCGCGGCTGCCGCCCTGCAACCCCTGTTCGCGGCCGACGCCGCGCAGGGCTATCCGGCCCGGCCGGTCCGGTTCATCGTGCCGTTCGCGCCCGGCGCCGGCACCGACACGACGGCGCGCACCCTCGCCCAGAAGCTCTCCGACGCGTGGGGCCAGCAGGTCGTCGTGGACAACCGCACCGGCGCGGCGGGGGCGATCGGCGTGGATCTCACGGCCAAGGCGCAGCCGGACGGCTACACCATCTGCCTGATCTCGGCGTCGCATTCGGTGAATTCCGCGACGAACCCCAAGCTGCCGTACGACCTCACCAGGGACCTTGCGGCGATCTCGCAGGCGAGCTCCCTGTTCTACGTCGTCTACCACCATCCCTCGTTGCCCGCGAAATCGATCAAGGAGCTGGTCGCATACGCCAAGGCCAACCCGGGCAAGCTCCATTTCGGGTCGTCCGGCACCGGCGGCCTGCAGCATTTCGCGGGAGAGATGTTCAACCACATGGCCGGCATCAAGATGGTCCATGTGCCGTACAAGGGCACCGCGGCCGTGATCCCGGCCATGCTCGCCGGCGACGTGCAAGTGGGCTTCGGCACGCTCTTCGGCGTCCGGCCGCACCTGCCCAGCGGCCGGCTGAGAGCGCTCGCGGTCACCACCGGCAAGCGCACCCCCGCCGCTCCGGAGCTGCCGACCGTCGCGGAAGCCGGCGTGCCCGGCTACGAGGTGGACCAGTGGTACGGCGTCATCACCGCCGCCAGGGTGCCCGCGCCGATCCTCCGCAAGCTGAACGCGGCCATCAACGACGCGCTGAAATCCCCGGACGTGATCAAGCGCTTTTCCGCCGACGGCTCGACGCCCACCGGCTCGACGCCCCAGCAGTTCAGCGCTCACATCCGCTCCGAGATCGCCAAGTGGGCCAAGCTTGCCCGGGACGCCAGGCTGGAGCTGCACCAGTGACACGCATGCGTGACGGAGTGGTCGCCGGGGAGCGCGGACCCGCGCGTGGCGCGCTCAACACGCTCACGGCGTTCCGCGTGGTGCCGAGCGGCGCTGCGCTCGCGGCGGAGATCCGCGGCGTGGATTTCGCGCTGCCCGTGCCCGAAGAAGTCAAGACCGCGCTGCGCCGCGCCTGGGCCGACCACATGGTGCTGCTCGTCCGCGGCCAGCGGCTGACCGACGAGCAGCTGCTCGCGACCTCCGCGATCTTCGGGCCGCCGCACGACGCCGCCTCCCGCAAGTACCACCTCGACGCGGGCCAGAAGGTGGACGACGCCTACATGGTGTCGAAGCACTCCAGCATCACGATCATCTCGAATCTCGACGCGAACGGGAAGCCGGTGCTGGACAACGGCGGGCTCGGCAGCTACGAGGTGGTGTGGCACACCGACAATTCCTACGTCAAGGTGCCGCCGGCCGGCAGCATGCTCTACGCGCTCGAAGTACCCGTGAACGGCGGCGGCGACACTTCATTCAACAACCAGTGCCTCGCCTACGAGGAGCTGCCAGCCGACCTGAAGCGCGCAATCGAGGGCAAGTACCAGGTGCACGACTCGAGCCGCAACAGCGCAGGCGTGCTGCGTCCCGGCGTAAAGCTCCCCGCCCGCCCCGAAGAAGTCGAAGGGCCCACGCACCCGCTGGTGCGAGTGCACCCGGTCACCGGCAAGCCCGCTCTCTATCTCGGCCGGCGGCGGGTGTGGCCCTCGAATTACATCGCCGGCCTGCCCAACGACGAGAGCGAGCGCCTGCTCGATCGCCTGTGGGCGCACGCAACGCAGCCGCGCTATGCGTGGACGCACCGGTGGCAGGCGGGCGATATCGTGCTGTGGGACAACCGCTGCTGCATGCACTACCGCACGGAAGTGGACGTCGCGCAGCGGCGCGTCATGCACCGCACGACGATCAAGGGCGACCCGCTCGTCGCGCCGTGGGACCTAAAGCAACCGCCGATGAACGCCGATTAACGCCGATAAGATCAATCTCAAGACACTTGACGCAAAGGAAGAAGAAAGCCGAAAAATTTTTCTTTCCAATATTGAATGAGGGTTCTCTTTGCGCCTTTGCGGCTTTGCGTCGAGGGGTTTCGTTCTTTGATCTGCGTTCATCTGCGTTTATCTGCGGTTCCCTTCGGGTTTCTAGACGCCTTCGACGATCCGCAGCTCCCGCTCCACCGCGTTCTTGCCCAGCGCCTTCAGCGCCTCCTGGTAGCCGGGGCTGTCGTGCGCGGCGATCGCCGCCTGCAGGCTGTCGAACTCGATCACCACGGTGCGCTGGTTGAGTCCCGCCTCGTAGACCTTCGCGGGCATGCCGCGGGCGAGGAAGCGGCCGCCAGCCGCCTGCACGGCGGGACCGGCCAGCTTCGCGTACGCGGCGAGCGCATCGGGGTTCTTGATCGAGCGGTAGAACGCTATCCAGTAAGCCTTGGCCATTGCAAACCCTCCCTCTAGCGATGCTCGCTACTGCGGGATGAACGGGTGAATATGCTTCCCTGCATCAGGGGTCGTTCCGGTTGTCTTGAAACGGCCCCTTTAGAGTAAGATTTCCCCCTCTCGCAGGCAACCCGAAGGAGAATCCAGATGATGAACTACAACCCGGCGGCCCACTTCCAGGTCAAGGAGTGGGACGTGGAGTTCAGGCGCGCCCCGAAGCGGACGCTGATGGCGCGCATCTACCAGCCCCAGGGGGCGGGGCCATTCCCGACGCTGCTCGATATCCACGGCGGCGCGTGGCATGACAAGGACCGCTTTGCCAACGTGCCGATGTGCCAGGCGGCGGCGAAGAGCGGCATCCTGGTGGTGGCGATCGACATGACGAACTCGCCCGAGGCGCCGTACCCGGCGTCGGTGCAGGACGCAAGCCTCGGCCTGCGCTGGCTGAAGTCCAGGGCCGCCGAATGGAAGGGCGACCCTTCCACCGTCGGCATCCTCGGCAGCTCGAGCGGCGGCCACGTCGCGCAGCTGATCGGCATGCGCCCGCGCGACCCGCGCTACAACGCGCTGCCCGGGCCGGCCGGGGTGGATGCGACCGTCGCCTATGTCGCGACGCGCTCGCCGATCAGCGATCCCTACGCGCGCTACCAGCACATGGAAAAGACGAACCGGCCCGAGATGGTCAAGAAGAGCAAGAGGTACTTCGATCCCTGGGACTCCATCTTCGAGGCCAATCCCATGAAGATGCTCGAGCGCGGCGAGAAGGTGACTCTGCCGCCGATGCTCGTCATGCAGGGCGAGCTCGACTCCAACGTGCCGTGGCAGATCTCGGACAAATTCGGCCAGCTTTATCGCGCCGCGGGCGGCGAATGCGACGTGGAGATTTTCGAGGGCTGCGAGCACATGTGGATCTCCGAGCCCGGCCCGCAGACCGACCGCGCGCACGAGGTGCTGAAGGCGTTCATCGCCCGCCAACTGCGGGCGCTCCGCAAAGCGGCCTGACGCGCCCGCAGCAAGCGGGCAGTGGGCAGTGGGCAGTAGGCAGTGGACAGTGGGCAGTCGGCAGTTGGGAGTGGGCAGTAACCGCTACCGGGTAGACAACGGGCTCTTGACCGTGAGCAGTCACTGCGCTGCAAACTGCACACTGCACACTGCAAACTCGCCGCGCGCGAGCGCGCGATGAGCGCACCGCGCGCGGCGATGCACGCTGGCGAAGCGGTCGCCGAGGCCCTGCGGGAAGAGGGCGTCGAGCGCGTCTACAGCGTCCCCGGCTCCCACATCCATCCCATCTACGACGGGCTGAGCCGGGTGAAGTCCATCCGGATGGTCACCTGCAAGCAGGAACCCAATGTTGCCCTCATGGCGGACGCCTACGGCCGCCTCACCGGTAAGCCCGGCGTCTGCGTGGTGACCGCCGGGCCGGGCGGGCTGAATTCCATGGCCGGCGTCGCCCAGGCCTACGGCGCGGCCTCGCCGGTGGTGCATATCGGCGGCGCCGTGCCCCTCAAGGCGGAGCACGAAGCCTTCCACGGCGTGGACGATCCGGCTTTCGTCCACGAGATGTACAAGAAGATCACGAAGTGGAGCGCGCGCGTCGAGCGCCTCGCCGAAATTCCCGAAGTCATGGCGAAGGCATTTCACATCGCGCGCAGCGGGCGGCCGGGCCCGGTCCACGTCGAGCTGCCGCGCGTGTCGGACTACAGCGAGTACATCCTGCAGGAAGAGCCCGCCGTGCTGCCGGCCTACCGGCCAATTCCAACGATGGTCGCCAGGCCCGATCCGCGGCACGTGGAGCGCTGCGCGAAACAGCTCATGGAAGCGCGGTCTCCCGTGATCGCCGCGGGCAAGGGCGTGATCCGCAAGGGCGCTACCGCGGCGCTCGCGGAGCTCTCGCTGCGACTGCAGGCACCGGTCATCTTCGCGCAGGACGCGATCGGCGTGATCCCGGAGTCGCACCCTTATTTCGCCGGCCACTTCCAGCACTATCGCAGCCATCCGCTCTGCGTGGAGGCGCTGAAGCGCACCGATCTCATCTTCGCGGTCGGCATGCGGGCGGGCACCGCCGAGATGGCCGAGCTCAGGCACCGCGCCCCGGAGCGCAACCTGGTCCTGGTCGGTTTCGACGATGCCCCGAACGGCGGCTACGAGGGTAATGACGAGTGCGTCGCGGACCCGGGGCTGTTTCTCGCCGCGCTGCTCGAGCGGATCGGCAGCTACCGGCGCCCGCCCGACGCCGCGCTCCAGCAGCAGATGGCCGACACCAAGACGGCGCTTCGCCGCAGCATCGCCGCCCAGGGCGAGCCGCACCGCAACGACAAGCCGATCTACCCGGGCGTGCTGATGGACGCCATGAGCGCGGTGCTGGACGACGACGCCGTGGTCGCGAGCGACGTGGGCAATTGCCAGATGTGGGCGCGCACCTACCGCCGCATCGCGACCCCCGAGTCCTTCATGCAGTCGGGCGTGTGGAACGCCATGAGCTACGCGCTGCCGACCGCGATCGTCGCCAAGATGGAGTTCCCGCGGCGCGACGTGGTGGCGCTCGCCGGCGACGGCGCCTTTCTCATGACCATCGGCGATCTCCCCACCGCGGTCGAGTACGGCGCCAACATCGTGATGGTGGTGCTGAACGACGGCGCCTTCGGCCAGACTTTCATGCAGCAGACCAGCATCTACGGCCACACCTACGGCACGACCTTCGCGAGCCCGCATTTCGCCGATATCGCGAAAGCGTGCGGCGCCGAAGGCATCCGGGTCACCGAGCCCGGGGAAGTGGAAGGCGCGCTGCGCCGGGCGCTCGCCGCGACCAAGTCGCGGCCCGCCCTGCTGGAGGTAATGGTGGCGGAAGCGCCCTACCCCAAACTCTAGGAGCCCGCGCGTGGAAATCCGGCCGCGCGCCCGGCAAACCGGCATCCACGCCTGCGGGAACGCCTGTGACGCGGGCTCCTGAAAGAACTTCGGCAACAGATAGGGAACATTCAAGCCCGCACGTTGCTGACGCTCCCTCGGGCACCCCTGCTGCCGGACCGTCAAAGGCGCGGCTCCTGAGCGTGCGGGCTTAAAGCGTCGGGCTCTTGAACTCCCCGCCCAGCGCGACCAGCGCCCATGGCGGCAACTGGGCGTCGACGCTGAAGCTGAAGTGTCCGGCCGCGGCGCGCTGGTCGCGGAACGCGCGCTGCAGCGGGTAGTGGTCGTAGATGCCGTTGGCGCCGGCCATCTCGTGCAGCGAGTCCACCGCTTCCACGGTGAGCTTCGCCGCCATCGCGGCGTTGCGCTTGTAGCGCAGCCGCGTCTCGAGGTCGAGCGTGCGGCCGGCGTCGTAGGTGCTCATCGCCTCCAGCACGTCGTTGCGCAGCAGCAGCCCCGCGGCGTCGATCTTCGCCCCCGCCGCGCCAATGCGCAGCTGCACCGTCTGGAAATCGCGCATCTTCGCCCCCTGGTAGCTGGTGCTGCGCGACTTCACCAGATCTATCGTCATCTCCAGCGCCGCGCGGGCGTTGCCGACCAGGCAGCCGCCGATGCCGTGGCCGCCCAGCGCCGAGATGGGGATGCTGTACTGCGGGTTGCTGCTGTATTTCTGCCCCGGAAATGCGTGCCCCGGCTTGCTCACCTGCATGGATATCGTGCGGTACGCGGGGACGAAGACTTCCTTGCAGCGCACGGTCTTGCTGCTGGTCGCGCGCATGCCGAGCACGTGCCAGTCGTCCACCACCTCGTAGTCCGCGAGGGGAACCAGGCAAAACAGATAGTCGATGGGCTCGGCTCCCTGGCGCAGCACGCAGGCGAGGAGGTTCCAGCTGGAGTGGTCGGTGCCCGAGGAGAAGTTCCATTCGCCCGAGAGCATCACGCCGCCTTCCACGGGCACGCCGCGGCCCTGCTGGAAGGCGATGCCGGAGGCGACGCATACATCCGGGTTCGGTCCCCAAACCTCTTCCTGAGCCTTCCTGTCGTACCAGCCGACGGTGCGGTGATGGGAGGCGAGGTTGTGCACCGTCCAGCCCACGGAGATGTCGCCGCGCGAGAGCATCTCCGGCATGTCGTAGTAGGCGACGAACGGCAGCTCCATCCCGCCCCAGGCCCTGGGCTGCAGGTAGCGGATGAGCCCGTTGCGGTTCAACGCCTCCATCACCGGCGGCGTGAGCCTGCGCGCCGCCTCGCACTCCGCGGCGTGACTGCGGAAGAAGGGAATCAGCTCGCGCGCGCGGCGCATCGCCTCCTCGTAGCCTACGTCGGCGAAGCCCGCCGGTCGGGTCCTAGAGCCTATCTCAACCATAGGCGCTTTGCGGTTTTAATTTTCATCGGCGTTTATCTGCGTTTATCTGCGGCTAATGTTTCTTGATTTTGTTACGGGCTCTTAGCAGACGCGAGCGCCCGCTCCAGCACCTGCGCGACGTGGAGCGCGGCGCGCCCGGCGCCGTCGCGGATCTGGTGCCGGCAGCTCGTGCCGTCCGCCACGATCAGCTCGTCCGTGCCCGCTGCGCGCACCCAGGGCAGGAGCGAGAGCTCGGCCATCTTCATCGAGACCTCGTAATGCGCGGCCTCGTAGCCGAAGGCGCCCGCCATGCCGCAGCAGCTGGATTCGATCGTCTGCACCTCCAGCCCCGGGATGAGCTTCAGCACGCGCTCGACATCGGGCATGACGGCGAAGGCTTTCTGGTGGCAATGACCGTGCAGGAGCGCCTTTTTCTGCGGCAGCGGCCTGAAATCGAGCCGCAACCGGCCCGCTTCCAGCTCGGACGCGAGAAATTCCTCGAACAGGTAGGAATGCAGCGCGACCTCGGCCGCCTCGCCCGCCGGGTGCATCGAGAGGAACTCGTCGCGCAGTCCCAGCATGCAGGACGGCTCGAGCCCGACGACGGGCACGCCGCGCTCGACGTAGGGCTTGAGGGACTCGATCATCCGGCGCGCCTCGGCCTTCGCTTCGTCCACCAGCCCGGCCGCGAGGAAGGTGCGGCCGCAGCACAGCGGGCGGCCGCCGTCGGCCGGTGCCGCCACGCGCACCTGGTAGCCCGCTGCCTGCAACACCGTCAGCGCGGCGCTCGCGTTCTCCGGCTCGAAGTAACGGGTGAAGGTGTCGATGAACAGGACCACCTCTCCGCCCCTGCGGCGCTCCACGCCGCCGCCCCTGGGAATATGCGGAAGCTGCGATTTCTCTCCTCTGCGCCGGGAAGGGGGGGCCGATTGCGCCCCGCTTGTGGGAGCAGCCGCAAGCTTTGCGCCGCGGCGCCACCTGGGAAGCGAGCGCTGACGCGCAAAACCGAGGAAGCCCTTGAACGTGCTCTGCACCACGTTCACGAGAGGAGAGAGGCGTGAGGCGTAAGGAGCGTAGCGCGGCAGGTAGGCGACGAGGCGGTCCCTCAAGCCCAGGCCGTGGCGCTTGCGGTAGTGGTGCAGGAACTCGACCTTCATCTTCGCCATGTCCACGCCGGTCGGGCACTCGCGCCGGCAGCCCTTGCAGGAAACACACAGGTCCAGGGTCGCGTAGAGCTCGTCCGAGGCAAGCGCATCGGGCCCGAGCTGGCCGGAAAGCGCTGCCCGCAGCGTGTTGGCGCGCCCGCGCGTGAGATGCCGCTCGTCGCGGGTGACGCGGTACGACGGGCACATGGTGCCGGCGTCGAACTTGCGGCAGTGGCCGTTGTTGTTGCACATCTCGACCGCCTTGTCGAAGCCGCCCCATTCTGCCCAGTCCAGCGCGGTCTTGAGCGGGATGGTGCGGTAGCCCGGCTTGTAGCGGAACAGCGAGCGGTCGTCCTGCTTCGACGGCCGCACGATCTTGCCGGGATTCATGAGCCCCTTCGGATCGAAGATGTCCTTGATCTCCCCGAACGCGCGCGTGAGCTTGGGGCCGAAGAAGGGCTCGATCCATTCGGAGCGCACCAGGCCGTCGCCGTGCTCGCCCGAATAGGCGCCCTTGTACTGCCTGACCAGCTCCGCCGCTTCCTCGGCGATGGCGCGCATCTGCGCGGCACCCTCCTTGCGCATGTCGAGCACCGGCCGCACGTGCAGGCAGCCCACCGAGGCGTGCGCGTACCACGTCCCCTTGGTGCCGTGCTTCTCGAACACCCGCGTCAGGCGGTCGGTGTACTCGGCGAGATGCTCGAGCGGCACCGCGCAGTCCTCGATGAAGGACACCGGCTTGCCGTCGCCCTTCATGGACATCATGATGTTGAGCCCGGCTTTGCGCACTTCCCACACGTCGCGCTGGAGCGCGGCGTCGGTGATCTCCACCACCCCGCCGGGGAAGCCGAGGTCGCCCATCAGCTCGGTCAGCTGCTTGAGCTTGCGCAACTGCTCGTCCCGGTCGTCGCCCGCGAACTCCACCAGCAGGATGGCGTCCGGGTCGCCCTTGATCGCCCGGTCGACGGTCGCGCGGAACGCGGCGTTGCTTCGCGCCAGGCCGATCATGGTGCGATCCACCAGCTCCACGGCGGCCGGCTTCAGCTCGACGATGCGCCGCGGCGCTTCCATGGCCCTGTAGAACGCCGGGAAATGGCACACGCCGAGCGTCTTGTGCTTCGGCAGCGGAGACAGGTCCAGGTGGATGCGGCGCGACCAGGCGAGCGTGCCTTCGGATCCGACGAGGAGATGCGCCATGTTGAACCCACCCCCACCCCGACCCTCCCCCTGAGAGGGAGGGTGAGCACTGCGCTGCGCGAGGATCATATCGAGGTTGTAGCCGCCGACGCGCCGCAACAGCCTGGGCACGCGGTGCTCGATCTCCTCCGCCTCGCGCGCCGCGATGGCGCGGATTTTCCGTACCAGCTCCTGGTAGCCCGCCGGGCCCTCGACGCGGCTCGCGTCGTCCGGCACTTCTCCGAACGCGTATTCCGCGCCGTCGGGCAGCACGGCATTGATGGCGCGCACGTTGTGCACCATGTTCCCGTAGCGGATCGAGCGCGAGCCACAGGAGTTGTTGCCCGCCATGCCGCCGATCGTCGCCTGCGCGCCGGTCGAGACGTCCACCGGGTACCACAGGCTGTGCGGCTTCAGGAAGGCGTTCAGCTGGTCGAGGACGACGCCGGGCTGCACCGCCACCGTGCGCGCCGCCGGGTCGAAGCCGACGATGCGGTCGAGGTATTTCGAGTGGTCTATGACCAGCGCCGCGCCGACGGTCTGCCCGCACTGCGAGGTGCCGCCGCCGCGCGCGAGCACCGGCACGCCCTCGTCCACTGCGATGCGGAAGGCGGCGAGCGCGCCTTCCTCGGTACGCGGCACCACCACCCCGACCGGCTCGATCTGGTAGATGGAAGCATCCGTCGAGTAGCGGCCGCGCGAGGCGGCGTCGAACAATATCTCGCCCCGTACCTCGCGCTTCAGGCGGGCCGCGAGAGCAGTATCGCCAGGGGATATGGGACGGGCCATGCGCGGAAATGCGTGATTGGTGATTAGTGATAGGTGATTAGTGGTCGCGAAGTGGTGAGCGATGAGCGGGTTTCCTGCTTGCTATACGCGCGGTTCGCGAAAGCGATTTGCATCCATTCACTACTCACCAATCACCACTCACGCCTTCCAGCCTATAATAGCGCAGCTAATTAGAGGCGAAGAATGAAGCACCAGAGCGGCCGCCATTTCCTGCAGATCCCCGGTCCCACCAACGTGCCGGACCGGGTGCTGCGCGCGATCGACGGCGCGACGGTGGACCACCGCGGCCCCGAGTTCCAGGAAATGAGCAAGGAAGTGCTCGCCGGGCTCAAGCAGGTGTTCAAGACGAGATCCCCGGTCGTGATCTTCCCCGCCTCCGGCACCGGCGCATGGGAAGCGGCGCTCGTCAACACGCTCTCGCCCGGCGACCGCGTGCTGATGTTCGAGACCGGGCATTTCGCGACGCTGTGGCTCAACATGGCAAAGCGCCTCGGCCTCGATCCCGTGTTCGTGCCCGGCGACTGGCGCCACGGCGTGGACGCCGCGCAGGTGGAAGCGAAGCTCGCCGAGGACCGGGGCAAGCAGATCAAGGCGGTGATGGCGGTGCACAACGAGACCTCCACCGGGGTCACGACGCGCATCGCCGAGGTGCGCAAGGCCATCGACCGCGCGAAGCACCCCGCCCTGTTCATGGTGGACACCATCTCCTCGCTCGCCTCGATGGATTACCGCCACGACGAATGGGGCGTGGACGTGACCGTCGCCGGCTCGCAGAAAGGCCTGATGCTGCCGCCCGGGCTGTCGTTCAACTGCGTCTCCGACAAGGCGGTCGCGGCGGCGAAGACCGCGAAGCTGCCGCGCTCGTACTGGAACTGGGAGGAGATGCTCGCTTCCAACAAGGACGGCTGGTTCCCCTACACGCCCGCGACCAACCTGCTCTACGGGCTGCGGGTGGCGCTCAGGATGCTGGTGGAAGAGGAAGGGCTGGACAACGTCTTCAAGCGCCACGACCGCCACGCCGAGGCGACGCGCCGCGCGGTGCGCGCCTGGGGCCTCGAGATCCTGTGCCTGAACCCCGCCGAGTATTCGAGCTCGCTCACCGCCGTGCTGATGCCGGAAGGCCACAGCGAGATCAGGTTCCGCGAGGCGGTGCTCGAGCGCTTCAACCTGTCGCTCGGCTCCGGCTTGACCAGGCTGCGCGACAAGGTGTTCCGCATCGGCCACCTCGGCGACTTCAACGACCTCATGCTCGCGGGCACCCTCGCCGGCATCGAGATGGGCCTCGAGCTGACCGGCGTGCCGCACAAGAAGGGCGGCGTCGCCGCCGCC
>JBIOVQ010000160.1:0-10341 GCA_044867805.1 Burkholderiales bacterium
CAGGAGATCCAGCGGCTCATCGGGCGCGCGCTGCGCTCCGTGGTGGACCTGGAAAAGCTGGGCGAGCGCACGATCCATCTCGACTGCGACGTGATCCAGGCCGACGGCGGCACGCGCACCGCGGCCATCACCGGCGCGTTCGTCGCGCTGCACGACGCCGCCGGTGTCCTCGCGGCGCGGCATGGGCTGAAATCGCCGATCAAGGACTTCGTGGCAGCGGTTTCGGTCGGCATGTTCAACGGCTCGCCGGTGCTCGACCTCGACTACGCCGAGGACTCGGCATGCGACACCGACATGAACGTCGTGATGACGGGCTCGGGCGGCCTGGTCGAGATCCAGGGCACGGCGGAGGGCGCCCCGTTCTCGAAAAAGCAGATGGACGCCATGCTCGGACTGGCGGAGCAGGGCATCCGGCAGCTCATCGCGGCGCAGAAAACCGCGTTGGGAAAATAGTCGCCAAGGCGCCAAGGCCGCCAAGAAAGACATAATAAGATTTTCAACGGCAGGCCTCAGGCTGGGTTTCCATCAAGAGCCCACGGGTTCGCCGCGAAGGGTAGTGATGTTGCTTTTCATCATTTGGATTGGTTTCCTTGGCGTTCTTGGCGTATTGGCGGCTAATTTATGCGCAGGCTAGTCCTCGCGAGCGGCAACCCCGGCAAGCTGCGCGAATTCCGGCAGATGCTGGCGCCGCTCGGCATCGAGGTCGTCCCCCAATCCGATCTCGGCATCCCCGACGCCGGGGAGCCCCACGGCACCTTCATCGAGAACGCGCTCGCCAAGGCACGCCATGCTTGCCGCCATTCCGGGCTGCCTTCGTTTGCCGACGACTCGGGCATCTGCGTCGATGCCCTGGGCGGCGAGCCCGGCGTGCGCTCGGCACGCTACGCCGAAGGCGGCGCATCCGGCCGCGAAGATCAGGATCGGCGCAACAACGAGAAGCTCGTGGCGGCGCTCCGCGGCCGGCCGGACCGGGGCGCGCACTACTATTGCGTGATCGTGCTGGTGCGCCGCCCCGACGACCCCCAGCCCCTGATCGCCGAGGGGCGCTGGCGCGGCGAGGTCATTGCCGCGCCGCGCGGCGCGGGCGGCTTCGGCTACGACCCGTATTTCCTGCTGTCCGGCCTGGGCCGGACGGCCGCCGAGCTCGAGCCGGACGAAAAGAACGCGATCAGCCACCGCGGCCAGGCGCTCGCGCGCATGGTCGAAATGCTGCGCTACGCGGAATACCGGGCGTCCTGACGCCCGGCAAATGATGAGTGCAGAATGCAGAGTGCAGAATCGCGGCCATGGGCACTGATTCATCATTCATCACTCATCATTCATCATTGCGGTTCCGGGCGCTGCCCCCGCTCGCCCTGTATATCCATATCCCCTGGTGCGCGCGAAAATGCCCGTACTGCGATTTCAATTCGCACGAGGCGCGCGGCGCGGTTCCGGAGGACCGTTACGTCGGCGCGCTCATCGCCGATCTCGAGCAGGCGCTCCCCCAGGTGTGGGGCCGGCGCGTGCACAGCGTCTTCCTCGGCGGAGGCACGCCGAGCCTGTTCTCGGCGCGTGGCATCGACGCCATCCTCTCCGCTGTCCGTGCGCGCCTGGCGATCGCGGCCGACGCCGAGGTCACGCTCGAGGCGAATCCCGGCACCGCGGAGGCGGGAAAATTCCGCGATTTTCGCGCGGCCGGCGTGAACCGCCTGTCCCTCGGCATCCAGAGCTTCGATCCGCGCCACCTGAAGAGCCTCGGGCGCATCCACGACGGGCGCGAGGCGCGAGCGGCCATCGACATGGCGCGCGCCCACTTCGACAACTTCAACCTGGACCTGATGTACGGGCTGCCGGGGCAGACGCCCGCCGAGGCCCGGGCGGACATCGAGGCGGCGCTGGAATACGAGCCGCCGCATTTGTCGTGCTACCACCTCACCATCGAGCCCAATACTTACTTTTACCGCTATCCGCCGCAACTACCCGACGACGAGGCCACCGCCGCCATGCAGGAAGCGATCGAAACTCGTTTGGCCGAGGCCGGCTACGAGCACTACGAGACCTCGGCCTTCGCGAGAGCCGTCGGTCGTCAGCCGTCAGTCGTCACCGCGCGCAGCGCGCGCTGCGCGCACAACATGAACTACTGGACCTTCGGCGACTACCTCGGCATCGGCGCGGGGGCCCACGGCAAGCTCTCGTTCCCGGACCGGGTGGTGCGGGAAATGCGGTTGAAGCATCCCGAGCGCTACATCGAGGGCGCGGAGCGGGGCGAGGCGGCCCAGGAGCGGCGCGAGGTCGCGCCGCCGGAGATCCCTTTCGAGTTCATGATGAACGCGCTGCGCCTCAACCAGGGCTTCGTTGCAGGCCTGTTCGAGGAGCGGGCCGGCGTGCCGCTCACGGCCGTCCTGCGCGAGCTGGATGAAGCCGAACGCCGCGGCTTGATCGAGCGCGACCACGCGCGCATCGGTCCGACGCCGCTCGGCCGGCGTTTTCTGAACGACCTGCTGCAGATTTTTCTGCGGGAACGCAGGGTCGCCTAGCGCGTCACCGGTGTCGGGCCGACCCCCCAGGCGGCCCGCTATTCGCGGTTACGGCTTCACGGATACGAACTCCAGCCTCGATTCCCTGATGTCCAGGGTGTCTCCCAGCTCGTACACGTTGCGGTAGCCATAGTTGTAGAGCGCGATGTAGGTTGAGAGATTGAGCGACGCGCTGGGCAGTTTGGAAGGGAAGGGACCTTCCGCGCCGAGGAAGTTGTTGTTGCAATAGATCAGGATGCGGGTCTTCTTGTCCGGAATGGTCTTGCGCAAGCTCTCGATGGCGATATCGGGGAAGCTGAGATGGATCGCTCCCCTGACGTGGAGCTGGTCGTAGCGGTCCTTGCTGCGCGCATCCAGGACCACGGTTCCGGGCTCGCGGCTCATCCGCGCAAACTCTTCCTGCGAAAGGCGCCGCGATTCCCGGTGCTTTGCCGCGAGCGCGGAGACGCGCAGAAATCCCTCCATGTCGATGGCGGGGTTCACCGGGGCCTGCTGGGCTGCCGACGCCGCGACGGCGCCGGCCAGTATGCAGAACAACGCGACGGTCTGGAGGCTCATATTTTCTCCACTTGCCTTTACATCCATCGAACATCCTTCTTCCTGAGTGACGCGAAGTGCAGCGATCTTGCGCACGAGCGCCTTGGGCGGTGCAGCGCGTCGTCATAGGTCATTTCCAGAACTGCCACCACGGTTTCTTCAAATCCTTGCCGGATTTCCAGTTGGCAAAGCGTTGATCAATGACCTTCGCCAGCTTGTTGTAATTCTCCCAGGTATCGTCAATATCAAACACTTCTTCCTCAGGGGCTTCGTCTCTTAGAGCATGAACATAATCCTCGAAATAAATCTCCTTCAAATACTCTTCGGAGAATAAATTTCCTTCGCGATTAAAGTCTTCGCTGGTAATTTTCTCGTCACAATATTCAAAATAATCTAGCGGAGTGGTGCTTCCTTGAATCAATTTATCGCAAGAAGCTTTATTATCAACCGTGTGAAGATCTCCACCAAGACCGTTTTTCAATGCCCAGGCAAGATAAAGGGCCAATAAAATGCGTACTTTCTCAAGGGAATACGATTTCCCTTCCATATCCAAAAACCACGAAGCATCCAGATATTTCATGACCTGTAACGCGAAGTAGCCGGCCTGAAAGCCGATTTGTAAGTCGGCATTTTGCGCGTGACGTTGTCATCCTTCAAGGTAGTCAGGGCGTTGCGCGGACATACGGCGCAGTGACCAGTCACTAGTTACGAGTCACCAGTCGCGCCTCATCGGGACGGCGTCGGAAGACGACGTCCCACACTTGGTGCCCGAGCTTCAGCCCGCGCTCCTCGAACTTGGTGCGCGGACGCCAGTCGGGCCGCGGGGCAAAGCCGGTTGCGGTATTGACGAGCTGCGGCTCGGCGGAAAGGACTTCCATTATTTGTTGCGCGTAATCCGCCCAATCGGTAGCCACATGCAGGTAAGCACCGGCCTTCATCCGGGACACCAGCAGCGCAACAAATGGCGGCTGGATCAGTCGCCGCTTGTGATGGCGCTTTTTCGGCCAGGGGTCCGGAAAGAACACGTGGACGCCGGCGAGGCTCGCGGGCGGGATCATGTGCTCGAGCACTTCCACCGCGTCGTGCTGGATGATGCGCACGTTGCCCAGGCCGAGCTCGGCGATGCGCTTGAGCAGGCTGCCCACGCCCGGGCCGTGCACCTCGATGCCCAGGTAATCGTTGGCGGGATCCTGGGCGGCGATGCGGGCCGTCGTGTCGCCCATGCCGAACCCGATTTCGAGAATCCTGGACGCCGTCCGCCCGAAGGCGCGGTCGAGATCGAGCGGCGCGCGGGAAAAGGGGATGCCGAAGCGCGGCAGCAGGCTCTCGCGGGCGCGCCGCTGCGCGTCGGTGACGCGCCCCTGGCGCAGCACGTAGCTGCGGACCGGGCGGCGGGTGGTGGTCACGGGAGCAAGGTCGTGGGGTGCGGACGCAAGGGCACGGCGGTAACGCGCAACCCCGCGGATTTTCGCAGATTTTGGGCGACCCCGCGCAGCCGGCAGGGGTGCGGTAGCGCACACTGTACCGGTTTGAAGCTGCCCCTCAAAGCGGGTAAGGTAAGCGGCCAAGAATCGCCTGGGAGGGGTGCCTGTTGGGGGTCGACGGCAGCAGCCTGTTCGCGCGCATGGTCAATCGGATCGGACCGACTGCGCCGGCGTTCTTTGTGCTCGCGCTGGGGCTCGCCATCGGCTTTGCCGCCTGGCGTTTCACCCAGCAGCGGGTGAACGCGGAAATCGCCGGGGAGTTCCAGCAGAAGACTTCGCGCGCGGTGGAAACCATCGACCGCCGCGTCCAGGACAGCGTGAACCTGCTGCTGGGAGTCAAAGGCCTGTTCAGCGCATCCGAGCGCGTCGACCGGGGGGATTTCCAGCGCTACCTGTCCGGGTTCCACCTGGAGCGGCGCTATGCCGTCATCCGCGTTCTGTCCTTCAGCCGCTACCTGGCGCACGCCGAGCGGCCGGCCTTCGAGAAGCGCTTGCGCAGTGAAATTTCCGCCCACGCGGGCATCAAGCCCGGCCCGGTCATCAAGCCGCCGGGCAATCGCGACGACTATGTGGTCATCGAGTACGTCGAGCCGGTGGCCGGGAACGAGGCGGCATTCGGTATCGATCTCGCCGGGCTCCCGCAGCGGCGCGCCGAGATCCTGCACGCCCGCGACAGCGGCGAGCCCGAGGCGTCACCCCCGCTCGAGGTGGTGATCAATCCCAACCACATCTCCATCGCGCTGCGCACGGCCGTCTACCGCCACGGCATGCCCGTGCGAACGCTGGAGCAGCGGCGCAAGGCCTTCCTCGGCGTGGTCGGATCGGTCATCCACGTGGACGAGTTGATGACGAGCCTGCTCGGCACGCAGCTCGGCAACGATTTCGAGCTCGTGGTGCACGACGTCGGCCCGTGGGCCGCGGCCCGGTCCGAGGCTCCGTCCAGGGGCAACCTGCTCTATGACAGCCGCTGGCTCGGCGGCGCCGGGGCGGAAGCCGAAGCCGGGCCGTTCCGCCAGGTCGCCGTGATCGATGTCGCGGGTCGCAAGTGGCGCCTGTCCTTCACCCTGCCCGCGGGCGTCCGCGGCGCCGAGCGCACGCTGCCCGTGGTGGTGCTGACGGGCAGTGTGCTCGCCAGCCTGCTGCTGTTCTGGGTGGTGTGGGCGCTGCTGATTTCGCGCGAGCGCGCGCTGAAGCTCGCCGAGCACGCCACGGCCGCGCGCACGGCGGAGGACCTGCGCGAGCAGCTGTCCTTCATCCAGCAACTGATCGAAGCGGTGCCGCAGCCCATCTTCTTCAAGGACACCGAGGGGCGTTATCTCGGTGTCAACTCGGCGTGGGAGCGCTTTTTCGGCATCCCGCGCGAGAAATTCATCGGCAAGTCCGTGTTCGAGCTCTATCCCCACAACCAGGACCTGGCGCGCCGGCACCATGCCAAGGACCAGGAGCTGTTCGGCGCGCCCGGCAGCCAGACCTACGAGGCGGCGATCGTCGGGGCCGACACGCGGGTGCACCACACGATCTACAACAAGGCGACGTTCAACAAGTCGGACGGCACCGTCGCCGGGCTGATCGGCACCATCACGGACGTCAGCGAGCTGAAGGAGGCCGAGTCGGCGCTGCGGGAGAGCGAAGCGCGGTTCCGCGACCTGACCGAGCTGTCCTCCGACTGGTACTGGGAGCAGGACGCCGACCTGCGCTTCACGCAGATCTCCTCGAAGGTCCACGAGTTCTCCCTGGGCGTGGAGGATGTCGGCAAGACGCGCTGGGAGGTCCCGCGGCCGCAGATGACGGAGGAGCAGTGGCGCCCGCACAAGGCCGTGCTGGCGGCGCGGCGACCGTTCCAGGATTTCGTCTACCAGCGCCTGGACATCCACGGCAACCTGCGCACCATCAGCGTGAGCGGGCGGCCGATGTTCGACGAGGAAGGCCGCTTCCAGGGCTATCGCGGGACCGGGCGCGACATCACCGAGCAGAAGCGCGCCGAGGAGCAGATCCGGCACATGGCGCAGCACGACGCGCTGACGGAGCTGCCGAACCGCATGCTGCTGCATGACCGCATCGGCCAGGCGATCGCGCAGGCGCAGCGCAACCGCGGAGTGCTGGCCCTGCTGTTCATCGACCTCGACCGCTTCAAGACGGTCAACGACTCGCTCGGCCACCCGGTGGGCGACCGCCTGCTGAAAACCGTCGCGGTGCGCCTGGGCGGCTGCACGCGCGGGTCCGACACGATCGCCCGCATCGGGGGCGATGAATTCGTCGTGCTGCTGGGCGATCTCGACCATCCCGAGGATGCCCGCTACGTGGCACAGAAGGTGCTCGATGCGTTGTCGGAGCCGGTGACGATCAACGGCCACGAGCTCAAGGTCACCCCCAGCGTCGGCATCTGCGCCTACCCGCACGACGGCGAGGACGTCGAGACGCTGATGCGCAACGCCGACACCGCGATGTACCACGCCAAGCAGATGGGCCGCAACAACTACCAGTTCTTCACGCAGGCGATGAACGATGCCGCCCAGGAGCGCCTGCTGCTCGAGAATGACCTGCGCCATGCCGTCGAGCGCGGCGAGTTCCTGCTGCATTTCCAGCCGATACTCGACCTGAAGACAGGCGCCATCCTGGGCCTCGAAGCGCTCGTGCGCTGGCGTCATCCGACCCGGGGCGTGGTGCCGCCGTCCGAGTTCGTCCCCGCGGCGGAAGAGACCGGCCTGATCGGACCCATCGGCGAATGGGTGCTGACCCGCGCCTGCGCCCAGGTGCGTGCCTGGCACAACGCCGGCCACCCGCAGCTCCACGTATCGGTCAACTGCTCGGCGCAGCAGTTCCAGCGCGACGGCTTCGTGGACACGGTGCGGCGCATCCTGCGCGAGACCGGGCTGCCCGCCCGGTGCCTCGAGCTGGAGATCACCGAGAGCGTGATCATCCAGCACTCGCAGGAAGTGATGGGGCGCTTTCAAGAGCTGGAGGACATGGGGGTTCACATCTCGATCGACGATTTCGGCATCGGCTACTCGAGCCTTTCCTACCTCAAGCGCATCGCGCTGCACCAGCTCAAGATCGACCAGTCATTCGTGCGCGATATCCACAGCGATCCCGACGACGCGGCCATCGTCAGCGCCATCATCGCGATCGCGCACAGCCTGGGCCTGGAGGTGGTGGCGGAAGGCGTGGAGACGTCCGAGCAGCTCGCATTCCTGAGGTCGCTCGGCTGCGATGCGGCGCAGGGCTATTACTTCAGCAGGCCGGTGCCGCCGGAGGAACTCGCGCAACTCCTGGCCAGCTGGAATCCGCGGGCGCGGGTGGCGGTAGCCTGAACGCCGGTGTGGCGTTCAAATTCCAAATCTCAAATCCCAAACTACAAACAAATTCCAAATCTCAAACTCCAAATCACAAACGTACTCCTGTTTGGAGCTTGGGATTTGGAGCTTGGTGCTTGTTTGGAGCTTGGTACTTGGGATTTGGTGCTTCGGTGCCCCGAGGCAATTACGACTTCGGTGCTGGCGTGACGAGGCCAGTTGTCGGTGAGCTCGGGGCGCCGGAGTAGAGCTTCTTCGGCATGCGGCCGGCAAGGAAGGCGGCGCGGCCCGCTTCCACCGCCTTTTTCATGGCGGAGGCCATCAGCACGGGGTTCTTTGCCGCGGCCACCGCGGTATTCATGAGCACGCCGTCACACCCCAGCTCCATCGCGATCGCGGCATCGGAAGCGGTGCCCACGCCGGCGTCCACGATCACCGGCGCCTTGGCGTTCTCGATGATGATCTGGAGGTTCCAGGGATTGAGGATGCCCATGCCCGATCCGATCAGCGATGCGAGCGGCATGACGGCCACGCAGCCGGCCTCCTCGAGCTGCCTGGCGATGATCGGATCGTCGGAGGTGTAGACCATCACCTTGAAGCCATCCTTGACCAGCGTGTCGGCAGCCTTGAGCGTATCCACGACGTTGGGGTAGAGCGTCTTCGGGTCGCCGAGGACTTCGAGCTTCACCAGGTCGTGCCCGTCGAGCAGCTCCCGCGCGAGCCGCAGCGTGCGCACCGCGTCGTCGGCCGTATAGCAGCCGGCCGTATTGGGCAGCAGCGTGTATTTAGACGGCGGCAGGTAGTCGAGCAGGCTCGGCTGCTTCGGGTCCTGGCCGATGTTGGTGCGGCGGATCGCGACGGTGACGATCTCCGCGCCGCTCGCCTCCACCGCCGCCTTCGTTTCCGCGAAGTCCTTGTACTTGCCGGTGCCGATGAGCAGCCGCGAGCCGTACGGCTTGCCCGCGATCACCAGCGGGTCGAGATTTTCGCGGGGTTTCATGGCCTAGAACCTAAACACTAGACGCAAAGCCGCGAAGGCGCAAAGAAAGACAGAAAAATAATCACAAGAAACACAGCGCTGTTCGCCTTTTGATTGAAGTATTCCTTTGCGGCTTTGCGCCTTTGCGTCAAGATTTTCTCACCCGCCGCCCACGGCGACCACGATCTCCAGCCGGTCGCCGTCGGCGAGCCGCTCGGCGGCGTGCCGGCTGCGCGGCACGATCTCGCCATTGCGCTCGACCGCCACGCGCTTGCCTGCCAGGTCCAGCTCCTTCAAGAGCTCGGCGCAGTTGAGCGGGGCATCGAACTGCCGGCGTTCACCGTTGATGGTAAGCGAGATCATTCCGGCACCTGGATACCATGATTCTTGCAATTGGTACGACTTTTGGCAACCGCTCAAGTCCGAAGTTGCCTTTCCTCGCTTGCCGCTCCTTCATCCGGCGCGTATCCCGGATGCTCGATGCGAGGCTCCTGTCTTCCCTAGTGCGTTGGCAGCACTGTAGAATCGCGCCGGATGCGGGTGTAGTTCAATGGCAGAACATCAGCTTCCCAAGCTGAATACGTGGGTTCGATTCCCATCACCCGCTCCAGACAAGAAAAGCCCCGTGACGGGGCTTTTCTGAAGTCGGAAGTCGGAAGGCGAAAGGCGAAAGGAATACTCGTCACCCGTCACTCATCACCGATCAAGGCGGCGTCATTCGAGGCGAATGCCCGCCGCCTTGATCACCTTGGCCCACTTCTCGATCTCCGCGCGGAAGAACGCGCTGAAGTCCTCCGGGCTGCCGCCCTTCACCTCCACGCCCTCGCCGGCGAGCCGCGAGCGCAGGTCGCTGGTCTCGAGCACGCGCGCGATGTCCCTGTTCAACCTCGCGACCAGGTCTTTGGGCGTCGCGCCCTGCACCGCGACGCCGTACCACGTGTAGACCTCGAAGCCGGGGAGGGTGTCGGCGACGCGCGGCACGTCGGGCAGCACGGGGTTGCGCTGCGCGCCGGTGACGGCGAGTGCCCGCAGCCGTCCGGCCCGGATGTGCGGGACCGAGGGAATCGCGTTGCCGAATATCCAGGTGACCTGGCCGCTGATCAGCGCGATGCCGGCCGGGGCCGCGCCCTTGTAGGGGACGTGGAGCATCTTGACGTTGCCCATCTGCGACAGCAGCTCGCCGGAGAGGTGCGTGGAAGTGCCGTTGCCGCCCGAGCCGAAGGTGATCTGGTCGGGCCGGCTCCGCGCAAGGGCGAGCAGTTCCTTTACCGAGCGCGCGGGGAGCGAGGGATGGGCGAGCAGCACGTTGGACGAATGCGCGAGGAGGATAACCAGCGCGAGGTCGTGCAGCGTGTCGAACGGCAGCTTCTTCACCAGCGTGGGATTGGTCGAGTGGCTCGGGGAGACCATGAGGAGCGTGTAGCCGTCGGGTGCCGACTTGGCGACGACATCGGTCCCGATCACGGTGCCGCCCCCGGGGCGGTTTTCGACGATCACCTGCTGGCCCCAGGCCTCGGTCAACTTCTGGC
>JBIOVQ010000161.1:0-14414 GCA_044867805.1 Burkholderiales bacterium
TCTCTATCACGACGCCCTCGCGCTGTCCGCCGGCCGGCACCGCATCACGCTCGATCTCGCGAGCGAGGCCTGGCTTACTGCCAGCGAGGAGGAGCTGCGCAGCGCGTTCACCAACCTGATCAGCAACGCGGTGCGCTATACGCCGGACGGAGGCGAGGTGACGATCGGCTGGAGACAGCGCGGCGGCGAAGCGGTGTTCTGCGTGCGCGATACCGGGATCGGCATCGAGCCCCAGCACATACCGCGGCTGACCGAGCGCTTCTATCGGGTCGACCGCAGCCGCTCGCGCGAAACCGGCGGCACCGGCCTCGGGCTCGCCATCGTCAAGCACGTCCTCAACCGGCACCACGCGCGGCTCGAGATCACGAGCGAGCTGGGGCGGGGCAGTACTTTCGACGCGGTGTTCCCGGAGGAACGACTGCTCGCGCCGCCCGTGCGCGAGACGCTGCTGCGCACCGCCTAGCCCGCAGCCCGCGCATCACGGCTTCCGAGGGAATCAGGGAATGCGCTCCGAACGCACCTGGACACGCGTGCGGAACGCGGGCTGAAACTCGTCTTCTATTCAACGATAATCGTCAGACGACGATTATCGTTCCGCGGTCGAAGTCGCTGCCCTTTTCCAGCATGTTGAGCAGCTTCGCGACCTGCTTGCGGTCCGAGAAGATCTCGACGAAGCGGCCGCTGTTGAACCATCCCGCCGGCAGGATAAGGGTCGAAGGAGTGGCCGGTGCCGGGATCTCCGGCAGCAGCAGCGCCCGCTCGTAGCGGCCGTTGGTGGCCGGCGCGAAATTCGAGGGGCGCACCGCGATGGCCTGCGGCATCCCCGGAAACAAGCGCACTCCGCAGCACAGCTCCCCGCCTTCCTCCATCCTCAGCCACTGCACCATGCCGAGGTGGAAACCGCGGCCGCCGGCCCGGCGCACCGCGAGCAGCTGGTTGTGGCTGATGCGCCCCTGGCTGTCGGGCTCGCGCCGTATGCACATGAAGCCGGAGGCGCTGTGGTTCAGGATGTGCCACTGCTCGAGCCCGCGTGCCGCCTCTTCGCCCGTGGCATGGTCGGGGCGCGTGATGAAGCCGTAGTTGTCCATGTCCTGCTTCTCGCGCGACGACAGCTCGCCGGGCTGCCGGAACTCGCGGCCGCCGACGTGATAGTGGGCCGGCGCCAGGCCGAAGCACACCTGCGCCAGCTCGTCTTCCTTGGATCGTTCCTCGGCGCGCGCGGTGCCGGCACGGCACCACTGGACGTAGAGCAGCATGAGCAGGTTCTCGCAGCCCGGCTGGCGCGCATCCTCTCCCAGCCCCAGCTGGCCCGGCGTCTGCCCCTGCTTGAGCAGATTGATGGTCTGGCGCAGCGTCTTCGACAGCTGCTCGAGGTCGAGATAGCGCAGGTGCGGTTGCGGCTCGATGCCCGTGCCGAGCACCACGCTTTCCGCGCCGGTGAGGTCCACCAGCAGCGGGGGAACCGCGCTCGCGGGCAACGGTTGGGGCGCCAGCCCGATCAGGTTGGCCCAGCGCTCCAGCCAGCGCGCGACGAAAGCCATCTGACGCGCCGAGAGGGCGAAGGGATTGGCGAGGTGGGCCAGCAGGACCTGGGTGTAGCTTTCGGCGCAGCTGGAATCGGGGTCGCGATGAGCGAAGCTGTCCTGGACACGGATGCGCGCAAAGCCGTGGTTCTCCGCGAAGGAATAGAGCTCGTGCAAAGCGCGCCACAGGGAGCCCGGCGGCTGGCGGTAGATGCGGTAGTAGTCGAGCAGGGTTGCGCCAAGCAGGCGCAGGCAGCGCATGGTGAGGAGCGCCGCGTGCGGCGCGATCGTGATGTCGCCCTCGCGATAGGCCTTGAGGCAGTGCTGGTAATTGCGGCTCGTTTCCTGCCACAGGGCAATCACGTTATTCCAGATTGTTTTTTCACCGTCATCGATGGGCAGGGGCCGCCCGGCGTAACGCTTCGCCGATTCTCCCTGCACGAAGAACACCGGCTCGCGCAGCGCTTCGAGTATCTTCAGGCGCTCGAGCGGGGGCAGCTGAGCCGCGCCGAGCGCGGCGAGCTGGCTGGTCAGCGCCTGCTGGGTCAGCTGCACGTTGGTGAGGGTGAGTTGCTCGATCCACCGCTTGCAGCTTGCGCCGTCGGTGAATTGCAGCGGTACGGATACGGATGTCAGCGGTTGAACGCTCATATTGGAGTTTTCCTGATTTCGTGCACGCTCGAGCCTCGTCCGATCCCCCGGAGACGATGGCGCCGGCCCGGCGTGACCCGGCCACCGCCGCCCCGACCTCTGAGGGTGGTCGCGGCATGCGGCATGCAGCGCACCGCTCTCCGCAAGGCTAGCTTAACCCCAAGAGAGGGGGGTGTGAACTAGTTCACCGGTGCCTGAATAAACGCCCGGAACTCCCGGAAAAACCACACGTTTTTGAATCGTCCATCTGACTCACGGCGAACCCTGCCAGACGGGCGGCAAGCAGCCGTTCTTGCTTGCAACTCAGCGGGTATCGGTGACGGCCCGGCGGCTGAAAGTCCACGCGGCCGCCGCGTGCAGCAGTCGTGAGCCCTTTTCGACCGCTTGCCGCCGCCATCCTGGCGACGACGGGCTGAAAGCCTCGAGCAACGCCTGCTTGGCGGGGTGGGTGGGCCGGCCGCCGTGGTGGTGACAGCGGTTTTCCTCCCGTAGCGCGACGAGCACGGCGTGCACGGGACAGGTGCCGATCTCCTGCAGCAGGAAATCGCTGCTCACGCGAGGCAGCGCCGCGGGCAGCGCGCCGCCCATGGCGCCGCGGATGCGGTACGGCGCGCGCCCCGTGGCCGGATCGACGAGGCGCCGGCCGATGCCGCGCGCGAGTTGGGCCGCCGGCGTCGCCCCGGCTCCCACCTCGAGTATGAGGGTCTCGCGGGCGCGAGGGCCCAGGCCGGTATGCAGATCGACCGCCAGCACGTATTCGGCGCGAGCAAGGCTCCGCCGCAGGAAATCCAGATACAGCCGCGGCCCGGGCTCGAGCATCCGCCCGCCGAAGAACAGTCCGCGCGGAAACTCGTACTGGCCCTCGGTGATCGCCTGCTTGAGCGCCCGCGGGCCGTGGCGCAGCGCGATCGCGGCGAGCCGCCAGCGGAAGCGATCCGGCCCCGGCGGCGTCGGCGGATTGAGCAGCGGGTCAAGACGCGGGTAGAGCGCCGGCGCTCCGGCCCAGCGTTCCCCGGTGGCCAGAAAATTGCGATTGAGATCGACGTTGTTCTCGTTGGCGCGCCGCAGCCAGGCCATGCCGTAGGGATTGAGCGCGTGCGCCAGCACGATGGCGCCGCCCGCCGGCACGGCCGGCGCCCGCGCGAGCGCGGCAAGCTGGACGGCCGACCCCGCAAAGCCTTCGACACCGTGCAGGCCGCTGGTGTGCAGCAGCACGCGCGTCGCGTCGGGCGAACCCAGGCGCGCCACGTCGATGCTCAGCTTTTCACTGGCGGGACCGGTGGCGGCGAGCGGGAGCGATTCGAGAGTCGCGCCTGCGGCGCGGGCCGCCGCAAGGAAGCGGCCGCGGGCGGCCGCGTAGTCAGGCGAAAAGAAAGATTCGGGTTCCAGGGTCAAGGTTTCCAGCCGCGAGCTGCCACCGGGGGTTCGAGACAACGACGAGTCTCAAGCGGCGCTGTAAGTTGTGCGCTCGAAGTTCGGCCCTTCGTCGAGCAGGGTTTGCAGCCGGATCCTTGCTTCCTTGCCGGAATGGACAGCGAGGCTGCGGTCGGCCTGGTACCAGCCGGGCAGCAGCAGGATCGAGGCGGGGATCTTGCGCGCCGCGTCTTCCGGCATCAGGAGCGCCCGGTCGTACTGACCGGTGCCCTCGATCACGCGCACCGCCACCGCCTGAGGAGCGCCGCGGAGGATGCGCAGGCCGATCCAGATCGTGCCCTCTTCATCGAGCACGAGGCGCTGCACGATGCCGATGTAGATGGTCTTGCGCGCCGGCGCGAGCAGGCCCACCAGCTGGCGGTAGGCGATGCCGTTCATCGCCCCGTCCCAGCGGCAGGTGGCGAGAAAGCCCGAGATGCTCTGGTTCCTGATGTCCCACGTCTCGAGCGCGCCGCTGCGCTGGGAGGGCACCGCTTCGCCCTGGCCCAGCATCTCCTGGCGCTCGCGCTCGGCGGCCGTCATGTCTCCGCCGGGCTGGCGGAAGGGCTTGCCGCTGATGTGAAAGTGTATCGACGCCAGGTTGGGCGAAATGTGCACCTTGAGAGTGGCAGGCGCGCGCTCGTCCACACGACCGGTCCCCGCCGCGCACCACCGGACATGCAGGCGCACGAGCAGCCTTTCGCACGCGTCGCGCGGGATGTCTCCCAGCCCGACCTGTGCCGGGGTCTGCTGCTTGAGCGCGGCCACGATCTGGTGCAGCTTCCTGCTCAGGGCCTCCATATTGAGATGGCGCACGCCGGCGGAAGGCATGTCCTTGGCGAACCCCGCGCCCTTGCGCGACGCGACGTCCACCGCGAGCGGCGGAATCGAGCTGTGCGGGAGGCCTTCCAGCGTCAAACTCACCAGCCCCTCCCAGCGCTCGAGCCAGCGGTCCACGATATCGAGCCGGGCGCGGGTGAGCGCATCCGGCTGGGCGAGATGCAGCAGGAGCGCGTGCGCGTAGGTTCCGGCGCACGTGGTCGGGGCGAAAGCCCGGCCCACGTGATCGCTCACCGTGCTCGTGGCAACGCCGGCGTTCTCCGAGAACACGTAGAGGCGGTGCAGCTGCTGCCACAGCGCGCCGGTGACCGCGTAGTAGACCCGCCAGTGCTCGATCATCGCGAGCGCGGTATAGCGCAGCGCGCGCTGGCAGATCAGGTGCGCATGCTCCGCGAGGTTCGGCGCGGTGGTGGCCATGGCGTCGATCAGCGAGTCGTATCCCACTGCCATCGCCTGCCACAGGCCGGTCATGCTTTCCCACAGGTACCGGTTGGCGCTTTCGAGTGGAATGGATGCGCCGCGCATGCCACGCTCCAGGTCGGCCTGGACCGTGGCGACCTGCTGACGCATCAGCTCGAGTATCTCCAGCTTCGCCGTCGCCGCGATGGCGGCGGCCGGCAGCAGGCGCGCCTGCGCGATCAGCGCGGCGTGACACTGGACGCCGTTCGCTTGCGGGAGTCGCGCCAACCAGGCGGTGGCGCTGGCCAAATCGGAGAACGCAATCTGCCCGGGATTACCAGCAGCGGCAGGGGGCGGGGCTGACAAGCTCTCGGCTTCCGGAGGAGGAGCGCCGGATTATCCCAGCGCCGCCTTCACGCCAGCAACCTGTCGCCGCGCAGCGACGACGCGCGAAACGGCCGTCCTCATGCGAGCACGGCAACGACGACATAGCGCGCAAGCTTGCCCGCCGCCATGAACAGCGCGGACCACCAGGGGTCGAGCCGCAGCCACCCGGCGGCGACGCACAGCGGGTCTCCGACGAAAGGCACCCACGAAAGCAGCAGCGCTGGACTGCCGTAGCGCTGGACCGCGGGCAGGCCCGGCAGGTCCTTCTTTGGCGGGATGACGCGGCCGATGAAGTAAGACGACATGCCGCCCAGGGTATTGCCCAGCGTGGCGATGCCGAGCGCCGGCCAGTAGCGATCGGGATGGAGCTTGAGCACGCCGTAGAGCGCCGCCTCCGAGCCTCCGGGAAGGAGTGTCGCCGCCAGAAAGCTGGCGACGAAAAGCGCGCCCAGGCTTGCGTCTTCGCTCATCGCTCTGAAGCTGGCAGTTTTCGGTTGGCAGTAGCTGCAAGCTGCCCACTGCAAACTGCAAACTTTCGGGATGCACCAGGCGCGATGCGTCCTCTCACCGGGCACCGTTCAGGCCTTGATGAGTGAGTCCCTGAGCACGTCGCGATTGGGCTCGAACCCGAGCCCGGGCTGGTTCGGGATCTTCACCATGTTGTTTTCGGGACGCGGCGGCTTGATGAAGAGCAGCTCGCCCACCGCCTGCATGTCGAGGTGGAACTCGACGCGCCATCCGTTCATGAGGCCGGCCATGGTGTGCATGTTGTGCAGCGGCCAGCCGCCGCCGTTGGCGATCGGCAGGTTGAATGCCTGCGCGAGATGCCCGGCCTTCTGCGCCTCCGTGTAGCCGCCGCAATAGCACACGTTGGGCTGGAGGATATCCACCGCCTGGTGCAGCACGAGCTCGCGCAGCCGCCAGCGGTGGCCCTCGTTCTGGCCCGCGGAGATCGGGATGCTCGTGTGCTGGCGCAGATCGGCCATCGCGCGCGTATCGTTCTGGTAGAGCGGCTCCTCGAACCAGGTGAGCCGGCAGTCCTCGATCGCGCGGCACAGCTGGCGCGCGTCCACCGGGTTGAACTTGTAGTTCGCATCCATCATGAGCTCGGTGTCCGGTCCGATCGCGTCGCGCACCGCGCGCACGCGCCGCGCGTCCTCGTGCCAGCCGCCCTTGTGCACGCCCACCACCATCTTGAGCCTGCGATGCCCGTTCTTGATCTGCAGCTTCGCCGCTTCCACGAGCTGTTCGCGGTCCTCGTACTCGGAGAAGCCGAATGTGCAGTAGGTCGGCGCCCAATCGCGCGCGCCGCCGAGGAGCTGCGCGACCGTGCGCCCCGCGTGCTTGCCGTGGATGTCCCAGCACGCGATGTCGATGACGGAAAGCGCGCTTGAGATGACGCCGGTCATCGAGCGCTGGTTCAATTTCCACCACACTTTCTCGTGGATTGCCTCGGTCTCGCGCGGGTCCATGTCCTTCACCACCGGCAGGAATTCCTTCTCGACCGCCGTGACGATCGCGAACGGCAGGTAGGCGCCGCCGGTGAGGCCGTGCCCGACGTGGCCGTCGTCGGTCTCGACCTCGCAGAACACGGCGTTGCGGACTATCGGCTCCTTCAGCAGCGGCACGGCGACGGACACGCGGTGCACGCCGGCCTTGATCGACTTGATTTTCATGGTCTGTTCTCCCTTCGGGCGCGCCGTAGTATACGCCGCGCGGCGGTGCTGCCTGGAAGCTATCTCAAAGACCACTTCAGCCACGGAAACACACGGAACCACACAGAAATTCCCAAACAATCATGGGTCGTCAACAGGTCAGTTCTTGTCCGTGTAATTCCGTGTGATTCTGTGGTTATTCTTTTGAGGCCGGTTCTAGAAATTGACGCACGCGCGAGCTTTCTTTGATAATCCGTCGGACGGGCAGCGGTCTGTGTGTATCTGTGGTTGCAATCTGTTTTTGAGACGGCTTGTAGTCTTGGTTTCTTATCGGCGTGTGTCGGCGTTCATCGGCGGCTAATGAGGAGGTAGCAATGCAGAAACGCAAGCTGGGGAAGAACGGACCGCAGGCGCCCGCGGTGGGACTGGGGTGCATGGGGATGTCGATCAGCTACGGCCAGCCCAACGACGAGGAATCCATCGCCACCATCCATCGCGCGCTGGATCTCGGCGTCAATCTGCTCGTCACCTCGGACGCTTACGGCAACGGTGTAAACGAAGAACTCGTCGCGAAAGCGATCAAGGGCAAGCGCGACCGGTTCCTGGTCGCGACCAAGTTCGGCAATCTGGCCCTCGCGGCGCGCGCCGCGGAAGGCGGGGCCCCGGCGCTGACCGGCGGGCACCCGGACTACGTGCCGCAGGCGTGCGAGAAGAGCCTGAAGCGCCTGGGCGTGGACGTGATCGACATCTACGGCATGCACCGCATGGACAAGACGGTCCCGATCGAGGACACGGTCGGCGCGATGAAGCGGCTGGTGGAGCAGGGCAAGGTGCGCTGGCTCCAGCTCTCCGAGGCCGGCGCCCAGACGATACGCCGCGCGCACAAGGTCCACCCCATCACGGCGGTCGAGACCGAGTACTCGTTGTGGAGCCGCGATGTCGAGAAGGACATACTGCCAGCCTGCCGCGAGCTGGGTATCGGCTTCATGGCGTACGCGCCGCTCGGACGGGGCTTTCTCACCGCCACCATGAAGACGCTCGACGCATTGCTGCCCAAGGACCGCCGCCGCGAGCATCCGCGCTTCAGCCCTGAAAATATCGGGAAGAACGCCCAGCTGCTCGCGCCGCTCGAGAAAATCGCGGCGGCCAGGAAGTGCACGCCGGCGCAGGTCGCGCTGGCCTGGCTGCTGGCGCAAGGGCCGGACATCGTACCCATCCCCGGCACCAAGCGCCGCAGCTACCTCGAGCAGAATTGTGGGGCTGTCGACGTCAAGTTGACCGAAGAAGAGATCGAATCGCTCTCGAGGGCGTTCCCCCTGGGCGTCACCGCTGGCACGCGCTACCCCGAGAAGCAGCTCGCGGGTCTCGGGATTTGACGGTTACCCCCTGCGTTTCCTTTTCAACCAGGATGGCGGCCCCTTCGGCGTCCCCCATTGCGACGCACCTACTCCCGGCAAGTTGAGGGCATAAGGCTGGCTGCCGGTGTTTATTGCAAGTACTTGTTCATAAATGTGTTTTGCGCTGGGCAAGCGCCCCGCCCGTTGCTCTGCCAGGGCTTTCCAGATGAGATCGTGGACCCCGACGGGGCCGTCTTGCTTGGCGCGCGGCCGTTTTAGCGGCAGCCACACCGGTCCGGTGGTGGGCCCGCAAGTATTGGCCTAACTATTTGATTATAAATATTATTTAAAGTTTCTCGGGTACGGCGACAGCCCGCCGGAAAGACTGTTGCGCACGTGCAACAAGCTCCTTGAAAGTATGGGCAAAAGTCCCCGTTTGTGTTGCCGCCGCGGCGGGCCATCGGGCAAACTAGCCCCAACCTCACCGCAAGGGGGGCTGGATTCGGTGTTGTCGCAAACACGTGATGCGATAGCGCCGTGAGCTGTAAAACTTCAAAGGAGAATCAGCATGCGGAAGAAACTGATGGCAGCAGCCGTAGCAGGCGCGTTGATCGCGCCGGCGGCGGCGATGGCGCAAACCACGATTTACGGCGTGTTCCAGGTCGAGTACGGGCTCTACGATCCGGCCGATCTCGCAGGCGGCGTAAAACCGCATTCCGCGGACGGCTTCAACTCCGGAGCTTCGCGCCTCGGGTTCAGGGGCGAGGAGAAACTCGGGGGCGGCATGTCCGCGACCTACCAGTGCGAGTCGGACGTTCGATTCCTCGATGACGGCACCTCCGCCGGCTCCTGGTGCGACCGCAACAGCGCGGTGGGCCTCAGGGGTGGATTCGGACACCTCTTCTTCGGCCGGTGGGACTCGCCGGTGAAAGCGTTGAGCGGCGTGACGCGTATCACCAACGAAGGGGGCTGGCTCGGCACGCAGGGCGTGTTGCTGACTGAGTTCTCGAATCGGAATGGCCAGACCGTCAACTACATCTCGCCCAACCTGAACGGCTTCTCCGTGAGGGCCCAGTTCTCGACCACCAACGCCGCGTTCAACCAGCCGGACACCAGCGCGACGGACGGACGGATCACGGCGGTAGGCGGTCAGTATGCGGCGGGACCTCTCGCGATCGTGGCGGCGACAGAGAAGAGGGAGAAGAACACAGCTGTAGGGGACAACGAGAACGCCGAGGACACCGCGCTACTCATCGGCGGCAAGTACACCTGGAGAATGCTCACCGTCGGCCTGACCTGGACCAACATCGAGTTTGATTTCGATGGGACGGACAAGCTCGAACGCGACGCGATCGGGATCGGCGTCGAGTGGGACCTCGGGGGGCCGCATTCGCTCATCCTCGGTTACACCATGGCTGACGACGTCAAGGTCAACGGCTCGAGCATAGCCGACACCGACGCCACCCAGATCGTGGTCGCCTACTATTACGCTTTGTCCAAGCGCACGAGCGTGGGTATCGGCTTCAGCCAGGTGGAGAACGGCGACGCCGTCGGCATATACGGCCTCGACAATCGCGATGGTTTCGCGGACTTTGCGGACACCGGCGCGATGACGTTCGTGAACGGCGGCAAGTCGAAGGTCATTTCGTTCAGTCTGTCGCACACCTTCTAAGCGGTCAGCAACAGCGGTACCAAAAGGGGCGCTTCGGCGCCCCTTTTTTTCGCCCATGGTTTTCGCATGAACCCGCGAAAACCATCAACTACAATCCGGGTTCATCCCGCACGGGAATACCATGGCTGAAAGCGAGGACACGACCCGTCGCGGCAAGGACAGCCTGCGGCGCGTGACCGATCTCCTGCGCAGGCACGAGGTCGTCGCGAGCCTCGTGCAGCGGAGCCCGGGACCCCGGCAGGAGCTGGTCGAGACGCTGGTGCACCGCATGCATCTGGTGGAGCTCCAGAAGGAGCTCGACACCCTCCATCCCGCTGATGTCGCCGACGTGCTCGAGGCGCTGCCGCTCGCGCAGCGCCGGGTCGTGTGGGACCTGGTCAAGGCCGAGCGCGAAGGCGAGATCCTGCTCGAGGTCTCCGACGCGGTGCGCGAGACGCTCATCGCGCAAATGGACGAGCAGGAGCTCGTCGCGGCGACCGAGCGGCTCCATACCGACGAGATCGCCGACCTCGCCCCGGACCTGCCGCGCGACGTCATCCAGGACGTCTTCCGGTCGCTGTCGCCGGAGGAGCGCGAGCAGCTGCGGGCGGCGATGTCCTATCCCGAGGGGACGGTGGGCGCCCTGATGGATTTCGACATGATCAGCATCCGCGACGACGTGACGATCGAGGTGGTGCTGCGCTACCTGCGGCGGCTCGACGAAATGCCGGACCACACGGACCAGCTGTTCGTGGTGGATGGCGCGGGACGCCTCAAGGGACTGCTGCCGGTGAACCGCCTGCTCGTGACCGACCTGCAGACGCCGGTCACGGCGGTGATGCAGCCCGGGTTGGTCAGGCTCCACCCTCACGAAAAGGCCCAGGACGCGGCCAACTCGTTCGAGCGCTACGACCTGGTGTCCGCCCCCGTGGTGGACGGCGAAGACAGGCTGGTCGGCCGCGTGACGGTGAACGCGGTGGTGGACTACATCCGCGAGGAGACCACAAGCGACATGCTGTCGGCGGGGGGGCTGCGCGAGGACGAGGATCTGTTCGCCTCGGTGTGGAAGAGCGTCACGAATCGCTGGACGTGGCTGGCGGTGAATCTCGTCACCGCCTTCATCGCCTCGCGCGTGATCGGCCTGTTCGAGGAATCGATCGCCCAGCTCGTTGCGCTGGCGGCCCTGATGCCGATCGTCGCCGGCATCAGCGGCAACTCCGGCAACCAGACCATCACCATGATCGTGCGCGCTCTGGCGCTGGGCCAGATTTCCGGCGCGAACGCGAGAAAGCTCTTCGCCAAGGAGATCGGGGTGAGCGCGCTGAACGGCCTGATCTGGGGAAGCGTCGTCGGCCTCTTCGCCTTTCTCATCTACCACAGCTGGCAGCTCGGGGTGGTGATGACGGGCGCGATGGCGCTGTCGCTGATGCTGGCCGCGGTGATGGGCGTGGCCATACCGCTGGTGATGCAGAAGCTCGGGCGCGACCCGGCCCTCGGCTCCAGCGTCATGATCACGGCCATCACCGATAGCGGTGGATTCTTTATTTTTCTTGGCCTCGCGACGATCTTTCTCGTGTAGAGGACAGGCTCGAGGCCCTTCGCGGCCGGGGTCCCATGTACAATCCGCCGGAATAGCGGGAAACGCGGTGCTGTTCACCCGAAGGGACGCGCTCATGAGTGACCACGATAGCCTGCTCACCCAGCAGGTTCCCCGGCTGCGACGCTATGCGCGCGCGCTCACGGGCGATCGCAATGCCGCAGACGACCTGGTGCAGGACACCCTGGAGCGGGCGCTGTCGCGCTTCCACCTGTGGCGCCAGGGCAGCGACCTGCGAGCGTGGCTGTTTACCATCATGCACAACATCTATGTGAACCAGATCCGCTCGCGCATACGGCGCCAGCACGAGGCGCTGGAAACCGAGCCCGCGGCGGAAGCGGTGCGCGCTGCCGAGCCGGACTGGCTGGAGCTGCGCGACCTCGATGCCGCGCTGGGCCGGCTGCCGGAGGAACAGCGCGCGGTCGTCCTGCTGGTCGGCCTGGAGCAGTTCACCTACGAGGAGACCGCGCGCGTGCTGGGCGTGCCGACCGGGACCGTCATGTCCCGCCTGTCGCGCGCGCGCGAGCGCCTGCGCGTGATGCTGGGCGGCGACTTCAGGGCGACACCCCTCAAGGTGGTGAAATGAGCAAGGCGGTCATAACCGAGGACGAGCTTCACGCCTACGTCGAGGGCGTGCTGCCGGCCGGACGCGCGGCGGAGATCGAAGCCTACCTGGCGGGACGCCCCGACGAGGCGGCGCGCGTAGCGGCCTACCGCGAGCAGATCGTGGCTTTGCACCGCGAGTTCGACCCGATCGTGGACGAGCCGCTCCCGCACCGTCTGCAGTTCCCGCGACGCCATTGGACGCGCGTCCTGCTGCGCAGCGCGGCGGTGGTCGCGGGGTTCGCGCTGGGCGGCGTGACGGGCTGGCAGCTGCACGCCTACACCGCGGAGCAGCAGGCTGAAGCGGCCTCGTGGCCGCGGCGCGCCGCGATCGCGCACGTCGTCTACAGCCCGGAGGTGCGCCATCCCGTCGAGGTCGGCGCGGAGCAAGAGGCCCACCTGGTGGCCTGGTTGTCGAAGCGCCTGGGCGCCCCGCTCAAGGTGCCGTTCCTCGGCGCGCAGGGCTACCAGCTCGTCGGGGGGCGGCTGTTGCCGGGCGAGCGCGGTCCGGTCGCGCAGTTCATGTACCAGGACAGCAAAGGCCAGCGCCTGACGCTCTACGTCCGGGTCAATCCGGACGAGAGCGGTGAAACAGCTTTCCGTTTCGCCGACCAGCGCGGCGTGGGCGTGTTCTACTGGCTCGATCGCAAGCTGGGCTACGCGCTTTCCGGCGAAATCGCGAAAGAAGAACTGCTGCGGTTGGCGACAGCAGTGTACCAGCAGCTCAATCCTGACAAACCCGGACACTGACGCGCCGGTTTGTCTCCGCGGGTTCGAACGGACGCCCTCGCGCCGTCAACCCGCGGGCCTAGGGCAGCAACATCTCCCGCGCCATCAACTCGGAGACCGCTTCACGCTCGCGGATGAGATGCGCCGCAGTCCCGTCCACCATCACTTCGGCGGCGCGCGGGCGGCTGTTGTAGTTGGAGCTCATGCTCATGCCATAGGCGCCCGCAGCCATGATCGCCAGGTACTCGCCCTCCCGGAGGGCGAGCGGCCGGGCGCGGGCGAGGAAATCGCCGGTTTCGCACACCGGGCCGACGATCTCGTAGAGCGTATTCCCGCTCCCGGCCCTGACCGGCATGACTTCGTGCCAGGCATCGTAGAGCGCCGGGCGCAGAAGATCGTTCATCGCCGCGTCCACTACCGCGAAATTCCGCTCGGCTCCGTGCTTCAAATACTCGACGCGCGTGAGGAGCAGGCCGGCGTGCCCGACCAGCGCCCGTCCGGGCTCGAGCAGCAGCTTCATGGCGCGGTTGCCCAGGCAGCGCATCAGCTCGCGGGCGTACTCGGACACTGCCGGGGGCGACTCGTCCCGGTAGCGGATACCGAGGCCGCCGCCGATGTCGACGTGAGCAAGCGGGATGCCTTCCCCGCGCAACTGGTCCGCCAGCTCCAGCACGCGCTCGAGGGCTGCCACGAACGGCGCCACTTCCGTAAGCTGCGAGCCGATGTGGCAGCCGATGCCGGCCATCGCCAGGTGGCGCATGCCGCGCGCGCGCCGGTAGAGCGTCAGGGCGTCGGCGTAGGGAATGCCGAACTTGTTCTGCTTGAGGCCGGTTGCGATATAAGGATGGGTGCGCGGGTCCACGTCCGGATTCACGCGCAAGCTCACCGCCGCGGTCACGCCGGCCTGCGCCGCGACGGCTTCGAGCCTGTCCAGCTCGCCTTCGGACTCGACGTTGAAGCACAGGATACCCGCCGCCAGCGCCTGGCGCATCTCCTCGGCGGTCTTGCCGACGCCGGAAAAGACCACCTTGCGCGGGTCGCCGCCCGCGGCGATCACCCGCGCGAGCTCGCCGCCGGAAACGATGTCGAAGCCGCTGCCGAGCCGGGCGAGGAGATTGAGCACCGCGAGGGTGGAATTGGCCTTCACCGCGTAGCAGACGAGGTGGTCGCGCGCGGCGAACGCGGCATCGAAGGCGCGATAGGTCTCCACCAGCGCGCGGCGCGAATAGACGTAGCACGGCGTGCCGTAGCGCTCCGCGATCTGCGCAAGCGGGACGGCCTCGGCGTGCAATTCGCCGCTTCTGTATTCGAACGGGCTCACCGGTCGCCCAGCCGGATGTCGTCCTGCGGCAGCTCGGGCGGCGTCGGGGTGGGCTCTCCCGGCTTCTGGGTTCCGGGTTTCGGCTTCGGCAGGTAGAGCGGGCCCTTGGTGCCGCAGCCCGCGAGCAGCACGGCGAGGGCGATCAGCGGAAGCAGGGCGCGCATGAGATGGATGGTAAACGGTAAGCCGTCAGCCGTCAGCCGTCAGCCGTCAGCCGTCAGCCGTCAGCCGTCAGCGGTCAGCGGTCAGCGGTCAGCGGTCAGCGGTCAGCGGTCAGCGGTCAGCGGTCAGCGGTCAGCGGTCAGCGG
>JBIOVQ010000162.1:0-3855 GCA_044867805.1 Burkholderiales bacterium
CGCAGACGATCGGGCGAAGGCGAAAACGTGACTGGTCGCGCGCAGCGAGGAAAGCGGCCCGGCCGCGGACGGCGGCGCGCTGCGATCGAGCTGAGGCGGGGAAACGCTGACGTGACCGCGCATGGGCCTGTTCCAGACATCACGCGCGAAGGCGCGGGCAGCGGCGCTGCTTTCGCGCTTTTCGCGGAGCGGCTGAAGGACGCGCGCCAGGGGATTGAAGCCCTCGTCGACCCCTTCGGCATCGTCTCGCCATTCGTCCAAGCCCACGTTGCGTGGGGGCTGCACCCGATGGAATTCGCGGAGCTCGCGATGCGCTACGCCGCGGATCTCGGCGCGCTGCAGCTCAACGTCGGAGCGAAGCTCGCCGGACGGGAGGTCCCGGACGCGGTGCGACCGCAGCCCGACGACCAGCGCTTCAGCGATCCGGTGTGGACGAGGGAGATCGGCTGGGACGTGCTCAAGCAGTGGTACCTGTTTTCCACGCGTCACGTGCAGGACGCGCTCCAGCAGGCGCCCGGACTCTCGTTCCGGCAACGCCGGCGCGCGGTTTTCTGGTGGAGGAACTGGCGGAACGCCGTGGCGCCCACCAATTTTCTGCTCACGAATCCGGTGGCGGTGCGCAAGGCGATCGAAAGCCGCGGCGCGAGCCTGCGCCGGGGTTTCGAGATCTTCCTCGAGGACATGCGGGCCGGGACCGTACGCATGACCGATCCGGAAGATTTCCGGGTCGGAGGCAATCTCGCCACGACGGCGGGCGCGGTAGTGTTCCGCAACCGCCGGCTCGAACTGATCCACTATGCGCCGGTTGCGGCGCGGGTGCGGCCGACGCCGATCGTCATCGTGACCCCCTGGATCAACAAGTTCTACGTGCTCGACCTGGAGCCCCGGAAAAGCCTCGTGCGTTACCTGCTGGAGGAGGGGTTCGACGTCTACATCACGAGCTGGAAGAACCCGGGCGCCGACATGGCGCAGACGAGCTTCGACGACTACCTCACGCGCGGCGTGGACGAGGCGGTGCGCGTCGCGCGCGCGGTCAGCGGCGCGGAAAAAGTGCACGCTGTCGGCTACTGCATCGGCGGCACGCTGCTCGCCGTCTACATGGCCTGGCTCGCGCGCCGCTACCCCGACCGCGCGAGCGTCCCGGTCGCGCACTGGACGCTGCTGGCGTCGCTGGTCGACTTCCAGTCTCCCGGCGATATCGAGGTGCTCATCGACGAGGGCAGCGTGCGCTGGCTCTCGCAGCTCATGCGGGCGCGGGGCTTCCTCGAAGGCCGCGAGATGGCCACCACCTTCCGCCTGCTGCGCTCGAACAGCCTGGTCTGGCATTACGTCGTGCACGGCTGGCTCTATGGCGAGCGGCCCGCGCCGCACGACGTCCTCTACTGGAACATGGACACCACCCGCATGCCGTATCGCATGCACGATTTCTACCTGCGCGAGCTCTACCTGCGCAACGGCCTGGTCAAGCCGGACGCGCTCACGATCGCCGGCGAGCCGATCGATCTCTCGCGCATCGACGCGCCTCTCTACCAGGTCGCCACCGAGGACGACCACATCGCGCCCTGGCGCCAGACTTTCCGCGTCAACGGCTGCGTCACCGGCCACAAGCGCTTCGTGCTCTCCAGCTCGGGCCACATCCTCGGTATCGTCAATCCGCCGGTGGCGCCGCCGAAGCGCCATTTTCGTGTCGCGCCCGCGCACCGCGGCCAGACGGCCGACGCGTGGCACGCGACCGCGGAGGACCGCGCCGGGAGCTGGTGGGAGGATTGGCGCGACTGGCTCGCCGAGCGCTGCGGCGAGCCGGGCGCCCCGCCGCCGGTCGCGACTCCCGACTTCCCGAAGCTCGCCGCGGCGCCCGGCAGCTACGTGCTCGAGCGGTGATGCCGCGGCGGGTTTGATTCGCGCCGGCTTCGTTCGCGCTGCCCAGGTCCGGGGCGCGGCGCCGAACGCGCGCGTCAGCGCGAACGGCGCGCCGGCGCCCGCACCAGCAGCACCGGAACGGCAGCGGTACGGACGACGCCCTCGGCGTCGCTGCCCATGACCAGGCGGGAGAGGCCACGGCGCCCGTGCGTGCCCAGCACGATCACGTCCGCACGGGAGCGCCGGGCCTGGGCCACGATGATGTCGGCCACCGGGCGGCTGAAGCTCTCGACCAGGACCGTAGCGGCCTTCACGCCGCGCTTCCTGGCGGCGGCGAGCGATTTGGCGAGAGTGTCCTTCCCGGCGTCGCGCATCAGGTCCATCAGGCGATCCGTCTGCACGGCGCCCAGCTCCGGCACGAGCATTGCCGGGCGCTCATCGACCACGTGCAGGAGCACGAGCCGCGACTTGTGCTCTCTTGCCATCGTGATCGCCTGGGCAAGCCCGCGTTTCGAGGTCGGGCTGCCGTCCACGGGTACCAGTATTCGCCTGAACATATCGATTCTCCTCTTTGCGCGAGCGACGAAACCAGCTTAGCGCGGGGCAGGGCTGGCCGGCTTGATGCAAATCAAGCCACAGGTAAGATTCGTACAACCGCGGATTGCCCGCTTCGCAGCGCGGCGGCGAAAGGGACATTTTTCCGATGCGCCTCATGCAGTTGACCGCGCCGGGCAGGCCGCTCGAGATGGTGACGCGGGGGCCGCTCGAGCCGGGGCGGGGCCAGGTCCTGCTGCGCGTTTCCGCCTGCGGCGTCTGCCGCACCGACCTGCACATCGTGGACGGTGATCTGCCGTCCCTGGGGCGCCCCGTCGTCCCGGGCCACGAAATCGTAGGCAAGGTCGTGGGCATCGGGTCCGGCACCGAAGGATTCCGCATCGGCGAGCGCGTCGGCGTGCCGTGGCTGGGCTGGACGTGCGGGGAATGCGACTACTGCCGGACGGAACGCGAGAACCTGTGCGACGCGGCGCGCTTCACCGGCTACCAGATTGACGGCGGCTACGCCGAGTACGCCGTCGCCGACGGCCGCTACTGCTTCCCGGTGCCGGGCGGATACGGCGATGCCGAGGCCGCGCCGCTGCTGTGCGCGGGCCTGATCGGATACCGGGCGCTCACGATGGCCGGCGACGCGCGGCGGCTCGGCATCTACGGCTTCGGCGCCGCGGCGCACATCGTCGCCCAGGTCGCCCGTTTCCAGGGCCGGACGTTGTTTGCATTCACGCGGCCCGGCGACAGCGAAGGGCAGCAGTTCGCGCTCGGGCTCGGCGCGGCCTGGGCCGGCGACTCGACCGCGAAGCCGCCCGAGCCGCTCGACGCGGCGATCCTGTTTGCGCCGGTGGGCGGGCTCGTGCCCGCCGCGCTGCGGGCGGTTGCGAAAGGCGGAACGGTCGTGTGCGCGGGCATCCACATGAGCGATATCCCGTCCTTCCCGTACGAATTCCTGTGGGGCGAAAGGAAGATCGTATCGGTGGCCAACCTGACTCGCGCGGACGGCAGGGCGTTCCTGGAGCTCGCTCCCCGGGTTCCGGTCAGGACCACGGTCGAGATCTTCCCGCTGGGGCATGCCAACGAGGCGCTGGCGCGGCTGCGCGCGGGCCAGGTCCACGGTGCCGCGGTGCTGGCGGCGGAGTGAACGCCTGCCGCCGCGCTTCCCTTGATCCAGATCAAGCGGCGCCGGGATGCCTTTCGTATCATGAAGACGCAAACCGGAAAGGACAGCCCAGATGGCAACCCACATTGGAGAAATCTGCAGCCGTGAAGTGGTCTTCGCGACGCGCGACATGACGGTCGCAGCCGCGGCAAAGCTCATGCGCCATCACCACGTCGGCAGCCTCGTGGTGGTGGACCAGTTGAACGGCGGCAAGCGCCTGCCCGTCGGGATCGTCACCGACCGCGACGTCGTGGTCGAGCTGACTGCGATGGACCTCGACCCGGCCG
>JBIOVQ010000163.1:0-3116 GCA_044867805.1 Burkholderiales bacterium
GATAGCGGCGGTTCCTCGTGAACAGGTAGAGGACGAACGAGCCCGCAATGGTAAGCAGCACCAGCACACCGACGAGCCTGAGAACTAGCATCGCCTCTCCCGGCAAATCCCAACTTACAAACTCCAAATCCCAAACAAATTCCAACGCTCAAGCCATAAACTCCAAACGTTTGGAATTTGGTGCTTGGAGTTTGTTTGAGATTTGGTGCTTGGTAGTTGGTGCTTCGGCGGCGTAGCTCGCCCCTCAGGCCGGCTGCGGTTGCCAGCCGAGAAAGGCCGGCGCGTCTTCCGCGCGCTCGTAGCTCGCGAACTCCCACGCCCGCTGCTCCTCGAGCAGCCGCCGCAACAGCCGGTTGTTGAGCGCATGGCCCGACTTGTGGCCGGTAAAAGCCCCGATCACGGGATGACCGAGCAGATAGAGGTCGCCGATCGCGTCCAGCGCCTTGTGCTTCACGAACTCGTCGGCGTAGCGCAGGCCGTCGGTGTTGAGCACGCGGTACTCGTCCATCACGATGGCGTTGTCCATGCTGCCGCCGAGCGCAAGGCCCTGCCCGCGCATGGTCTCGACGTCCTGCATGAAGCCGAAGGTGCGCGCGCGGCTCACTTCCTTCACGTACGAGGTCGTGGAAAAGTCCACCGTCACCGATTGCGGCACCTTGTCGAATACCGGGTGCGTGAACTCGATGCTCAGGGTGACCTTGAATCCGTCGAACGGCTCGAAGCGCACCCACTTGTCGCCTTCCTCGATTTCGACCGGCTTCAGGATGCGGATGAAGCGCTTGAGCGCGTTCTGCTCCTCGATCCCCGCCGACTGCAGCAGGAACACGAACGGTCCCGCGCTGCCGTCCATGATGGGCAGCTCCGGCGCCGTGACGTCGACGTAGGCGTTGTCGATGCCCAGCCCGGCGAGCGCCGACATGAGGTGCTCCACGGTGGACACGCGCACGCCACCCTTCTCCAGGCAAGAGGACAGGCGCGTATCGCCCACGGCGTGCGGCTCGCCCCTGATCTCGACCGGCGGCGCGAGATCGGTACGCCGGAACACGATGCCGCTGTTGGCCGTCGCGGGGCGCAGCGTCATGTAAACCTTCGCGCCGGTGTGCAAGCCCACACCGGTGGCGCGAACTATGTTCTTCAGAGTGCGTTGCTTCAGCAAATGGAACTCGCTGAAAAATCAGGCCTTTAACTCACGAAGTGTATCACGCACGAATGTTGCCGCGCAAAAAAAGTGTAACGAAACATTGCGCTACCGCAAGCTGCCAGTTGTCAGCCGTCAGTTGTCAGGCTCACCTCTCACGCGCGCAGCGACGCCGCACGGAGCCAGCTAGTCGCTGGCTGCTGGCGGCTGGCGGCTAGTCAGCCTGCTTGCGCAGGAACGCCGGGATATCGAGCATCTCCACGCCCGACTGCCGCATGGCCTCGACCGTCGCGTCGCGGTTGCGCTTGGACCGCAGCACCGCCGGCATCTCGAGCGCGCCGTAGTCCACTGGCACCGGCTGATTGTCGGTGCCGGTCTTCGCGGTCACCACGGTGAGCGGCTTCTGCTGGCGCACGGGCGGCCGGCCCAGGCCGGTCGCGATGATCGTCACCCGTAGATGGTCGCCCAGCTCCTCGTCGTAGACGGTGCCGATGATGGGGTGCGCCGAATCCGCCGAGAACGCCTTGATCGTCCCCATCACGTCGTACATCTCCTGGAGCTGGAAGGACGCCTTGCTCGCGGAAATATTGACCAGCACGCCGCGCGCGTCCGCGATGTTCACGTCCTCGAGCAGCGGGCAGGCCACCGCCTGCTCCGCGGCGAGCCGCGCCCGCTCGGGTCCGGAGGCCCGGGCCGATCCCATCATGGCCATGCCCATCTCGGCCATCACCGTGCGCACGTCGGCGAAGTCCACGTTGATCATGCCGGGGCAGCTGATGATCTCGGCGATGCCGGCGACCGCGCCGTGCAGCACGTCGTTGGCCGCCCGGAACGCGCCGTCGAGCGTCACCTGGCTGCCGAGGACTTCCATCAGCTTGTCGTTGGGCACGATGATCAGCGAATCGACATGGGGCGAAAGCTGCTCGATGCCCTCTTGCGCGATGCGCTGGCGCTTGCCCTCGAACGCGAACGGCTTGGTCACCACCGCCACCGTGAGAATGCCGAGCTCCTTGGCGAGCTCCGCCACCACCGGCGCCGCGCCGGTCCCGGTGCCGCCGCCCATGCCCGCCGTGAGGAACAGCATGTCGGCGCCCGCGATGGCCTCCTTGACGCGCTCGCGGTCCTCGATCGCCGCCTGCCGCCCCACCTCGGGATTGGCGCCGGCCCCCAGGCCCTTGGTGATGCCGGCGCCGAGCTGCAGCTGCACCTTGGATTGATTGCGCCGCAGCGCCTGGGCGTCGGTGTTGGCGGTGATGAACTCCACCCCCTGCACGCCCTTGTCGATCATGTGGTCGACCGCGTTGCCGCCGCAGCCGCCCACGCCGATCACCTTGATTACGGCCTCTTGCGCCTGTGCATCCACGATCTCAAACATTGCAGCCTCCTTTCAACGAGTCGACGATCAGAAATTCCCCGTGAACCATGACTTCATGCGCTCCAGCACCTGCTGGAACGATCCTGCGTTCATGCGCGCCGCTTCGCGGTTGCGCAGCTGCTGCATCCCCGCCAGGAGCAGCCCCACGCCCGTCGAATGCCGCGGATGGCACACCGCCTCCGAGAGCGGACCGTTGTAGGTCGGGCGGCCCACCCGCACCGGCATGTGGAAGATCTCCTCGCCGAGCTCGACCATGCCGCGCATCACGCTGGCGCCGCCGGTGATCACCACGCCCGAGGACAGCAGCTCCTCGTAGCCGCTGCGGCGCAGCTCCGTCTGTACCAGCGAATAGAGCTCCTCCACGCGCGGCTCGATCACCTCGGCCAGCGTCTTGCGCGAGAGCTGGCGCGGGTCGCGGTCGCCGAGGCCCGGCACCTCCACCATTTCCTGCGGGTCCGCGAGCTGGGAGAGCGCGCAGCCGGAGCGCTCCTTGACCTCCTCCGCGTCCCGGGTCGGCGTCCTCAGCGCCATGGCGATATCGTTCGTGATCTGGTCGCCGGCGATCGGTATCACGGCGGTGTGGCGGATCGCGCCGTGCGTGTA
>JBIOVQ010000164.1:0-4557 GCA_044867805.1 Burkholderiales bacterium
TCCGATACGATAACCGAGACTCACTTCGCATTGGTGTCGGCTGCCCAGCGCATCTCGACGGTCGCATCCCCGCAAGCGGGGCCCCTGCTCCGCGCCTCGATGCGCCCACCTTGCGGTCGCATCCCCAGAGGGGTCCCTGCTCCGCCCCTCGGCGCTCATCCGGGACGCCTCATCTAGACAACGAGATCTGACGTCTGGCGACTGGCGTCTGGCGGCTCGGGGCGGACGCCTCCGCAGGGCGGCTTGCCTTGCCCTGATGCCGGGAGTAGATTGTCCGGCAGTTCGCCCCTAAGTTCAGCGTGATCATCAAACTGATCGTGGGGCATGCAGGAGGAGAAGATGAAGCTCGCCCGCCGTGTCTGGTTGGTTTGCCTGATCATCGGTTGCGCGTGGCTCGCATCGGCGCACGCGCAATACCCCACCCGCTCGATCCGTTTCATCCTGCCGTTTCCACCCGGCGGCGGCACCGACACGATGGGGCGGGCGATCGCAGCCCGCCTCGGCGAGGCGCTGGGGCAGCAGGTCGTCATCGACAACCGCGGCGGCGGCGGCGCCAACATCGGCGCGGAGCTGGCGGCGAAATCGCCGCCCGACGGCTACACGCTGTTCATGATGACCGGCACGCATACGGTCAACGTGACCCTCTATCGCAATCTCGGCTACGACCTCGTCAAGGATTTCGCTCCGGTGACGCGGCTGGGCGGCACCGCCTACGTGGTCGTGGTGCACCCCTCGGTCCCCGTGAAGTCGGTCAAGCAACTGATCGCGCTGGCGAAGGCACGCCCCGGCGAGATCTCGCATTCCTCTTCGGGCAGCGGCAGCGGCCCGCACCTTGCGGGCGAGCTCTTCAAGGGCATGACGGGGACGAAGATGCTGCACATCCCCTACAAGGGCGGCGGGCCGTCGGTCATCGGGCTGGTCTCCGGTGAAGCCTCGGTCGGATTCACGACCACGCCTTCCTGCATTCATCAGATCAAGGCGGGACGGCTGCGCGGGCTCGCGGTCAGCAGCGCCCAGCGCTCGCCCTACCTCCCGGAACTGCCGACGGTCGCGGAAGCCGGCGTCCCGGGTTACGAGACCAGCGCGTGGTACGCCATGATGGTGCCGACCGGCACGCCTGCCGAGATCGTCGCGCGCCTCAACTCGGAATCGGCCAGGGTCCTGACGCTGCCGGACGTGAAGTCCCGGCTCGACGCGACCGGGATGGTGCCGATGAGCAGCACCCCCGAGGAGCTCCGCGGGTACATACACGAAGAAATCGCCAAGTGGGCGAAGGTGGTGAGAGCGCTCGATTTGCGCGTGGAATGAAGAGCCGCCAGACGCCAGCCGTCAGCCGCCAGGGATAGACGTCTTCCGCGGGGAGGGGGGAGAGCGTCAGAGCGGGAAGTCGAAAATAGCAGGCCTTACGAGGAGAGATGGGGCCGGGTTCACTTTGTCGGTGGACCCGGCCCTATTCTTGCCTGAGCCGCCAGACGCCAGCCATGCCAGAACGGCGTGATTGGTGATTAGTGATTGGTGATTGGGCCCGGGACGCTAGAAGCTTTACCGCGAAGAGAACGATAATAAGATCAACAGCAAAACGTGCACGTCCCTTTTTTAGCGTCAGAATAGACCGTCTCAGGCACTGCGTCTCAGATACGGCGCCTCACCTGGGACGCTTCATCTGGGACGCCTCACCTGGGACGCTGTATCTGGGACGCAGTTGACAGCGGCTGTCGTCAGTTGTCACTCGTCACTCATCAAGAGGTGAAGCGTGCGCGACCTCAACGATTTCTCGGTACTCGTCCTGCCCGGCTTGCACGGAGCGGGCGCGGAGCACTGGATGACCTTCTGGGAGAAGGCGTTCCCCGCCTTCCGGCGCGTGCAGCAGGACGATTGGGAGCAGCCCGACTACGCCGCCTGGGGCCCGCGCCTCTCGGAAGCGGTGACGCAAAGCGCGCGCCCGGTCGTGCTGCTCGCGCACAGCCTGGGCACCTCGCTCACCATGCGCTGGTCGTTCGACCAGCCGGCGCTGGCGCGCAAGGTGGCGGGGGCGTTTCTCGTCGCGCCGACCGACCGCGACACGTTCGACGCGAAGCCGGGCGGCACGCCGATACGCGGCTTCGGCGGCATGATCCTCGAGCGCCTGCCGTTCCCCTCGGCGGTCGTGGCGAGCCGCAACGACGACCGGGTTACATTCGAGCGCGCGCGGGCCTTCGCCGCCGCGTGGGGCTCGACCCTGGTCGACGCCGGCAACCTGGGGCACATCGGGTCGGCCGCGAAGCTCGAATACTGGCCGTTCGGGCTGCTCTGGTTCGGGCAGTTCGTGGCGACGCTGGGCAGCGTTCCGGATAGGGCGTCCCCGTGAGCCGCCAGACGCCGGCCGTCAGCCGCCAGCGCAAACACTCGACGCAAAGGCGCAAAGCCGCAAAGAAGAACAGGAATGGAACGGCCAAAAAATGCGGTCTGAATTTCCGCGACTGATCAATCCGCCCGCGCGCCGGACGCCTCGATCACCCTCTTCCACTTCACGATATCGCTCCGGATCAGGTCGCCGAACGCCTCGGGCGTGCTGGGGATGGCTTCCGCCCCCTGCTGGTAGAGCCAGTCGCGCGTGGCCGGCGCGCGCAGGATTTCGACGATGTCGCGGTTCAGCCGGCCGACGAGGGCCGGCGGGGTGCGCGCCGGTGCGCACATCCCGAACCACGACGTTGCCTCGAATTCCGGCAGCCCCGCTTCGGCCGCGGTCGGGACATCCGGGGCTCCGGAGAAGCGCTTTTTCCCCGTGATTGCGTACGCCTTCACCCGGCCCGCTCGCAGCATCGGCAGGGCATTGGGAAGCACGAGCGCGGAGAATTGCGCCTCCCCGCTCACCAGCGCCATCGTCGCCGCACCGGAGCCCTTGTACGGAACGTGCACGAGCTTGATCCCGGCCGCGTCTTTCAGGAGCTCCGTCACCAGGTGGCTGAGGGTGCCGGCGCTCGCCGAGGAATAATTGATCGCGCCCGGATGCTTCTTCGCGAACTCGATGAACTCGCGCAGGTTCCCCGGCGGCATGGACGGATGCGCGAGCAGCATGAGCGGTGCATCGGCGTAGAGGGTGATCGGCGCAAAGTCCCGGACCGGATCGTAGCCGAGCTTCCGGTAGAGGGTCGGGGAAACCGCGAAGGTCGCGGTATACGCGATGTGCAGCGAATAGCCGTCCGGCGCGGCCTTGGAAGCGTGCTCGGCGGCAATCGTCCCGCCGGCGCCCGGACGGTTCTCCACGACCACCTGCTTGCCCCAGCGCTCGCTCAGCTGCTGCGCGAGGTAGCGCGAAAGGATGTCGTTGGTGGCGCCGGGCGAGGCGGCGAGTATGCGGACAGGCTTCGCCGGGTAGTCTTGGCCGTGACCGGGGGCGGCAATCAGCAGGGCTGCTCCCGCGATAGCCAGTGCAACCGCGAACAGTCGATTCATGGCATCCTCCCCCTGGTTTGGGAAGCCGGATTAGCATACGCCTCCGCTCCCCGCTCTGCGTGAAGCGTGACTGATAGAGCGTGACTGATACGGCGTGACTGGTGAAGCGTGACTGGTAGGCGTGCCGTGAGCCGCCAGACGCCAGACGCCAGCCATGCCAGAACGGCGTGATTGGTGATTAGTGATTGGTGATTGGGCCCGGAAAAACGTGCAGGGGCGTTTTGGTGCCCGAAAACGCGCCTCTAAGGCCTAAATAGCCGTCGAATTCAGCGCTTTGCTTTTCCGTATCAACGCGTTGCCGTGGTCCGACCCCGGACAACTTGACTGCCGTGGTGGCGGCCGCCGCGCCAGGCGCGTTCGCTCAAACTACCGGGAAAGGGGGAACTAGCATGGCGTTCTACCAGAAAGGCAACGTCCGTATTTACTATGAGGAGGCCGGATCCGGCTTCCCCCTGCTGCTCATACCCGGCGGGGGGCTGAACTCGACGATCGCCTGGAACGCCAAGAATGCACCGTTCAATCCGGTCGAGGAGTTCAAGAACGAGTTTCGCTGCATCACGGCGGATATGCGCCACGCCTACAGCGGCCAGTCCTCCGGCCCGCTCGAGATCGACCGGCCATGGGACCAGTACACCGACGACCAGCTCGGCGTCATGGATCACCTGGGCATCAAGCGGTTCATGGTGCTGGGCTTCTGCATCGGCGGCCCGTTCGTCTGGAACCTCCTGAAGCGGGCGCCGGACCGTATCGTCGCCGCCGTCGCGGCCCAGCCCAGCGGGTGGCGCAAGGAGCTGCCGGATCTCGGCTATGCGAACAACATGAAGGGCTGGGGCCCCGAGCTCGTCAAGCACCGGCCCGACATTTCGATGGAAATGATCGACAAGTTCCTCACCCGGATGTACCGCACTAATCCCGACTTCGTCTACACCGTGACGCGCGATTTCGTGCGCTCCTGCCAGACGCCCGTGCTGGTCATGCCGGACGACTCCCCGCCGCACCCGTACGCCGTCGCCATGGAATCCGTGATGCTGGCGCCGAAGTCCGAGGTGAGCCTCTTTCCCTGGAAGGAGCCCAAGGACAGGATTCCCGTGGCCGTGCGCCAGGTACGCTCGTTCCTGCGGG
>JBIOVQ010000165.1:0-11483 GCA_044867805.1 Burkholderiales bacterium
CGGGCAAGGACAGCCCCTACCGCTCGCGCAGCCCCGAGGAGAGCCTGAAGCTGTTCCACCAGATGCGCGACGGCAAGTTCAAGGAAGGCGAGCACGCGCTGCGCGCGAAGATCGACATGGCTTCGCCCAACATCAACCTGCGCGATCCCGTGATCTACCGCATCCGCAAGGCCTCGCACCACCGCACCGGCGACAAGTGGTGCGTTTACCCGATGTACACCTACGCGCACCCGATCGAGGACGCGCTCGAGAACATCACGCATTCGTTGTGCACGCTCGAGTTCGAGGACCAGCGCCCGTTCTACGACTGGCTGCTGGAGCGCCTGGCGCAGGACGGCCTGATCCAGCGCCCGCCTCCGCAGCAGATCGAGTTCGCGCGACTCAACGTCACCTATGTCCTGCTTTCGAAGCGCAAGCTGATCCAGCTCGTCGAGGACAAGCACGTGAACGGCTGGGATGATCCGCGCATGCCTACGCTCGCCGGCGCGCGCCGGCGCGGCTACACCCCCGAAGGCTTCCGGCTCTTCGCCGAACGCATCGGCGTCGCCAAGGCCGACTCGTGGATCGACTACTCCGTGCTCGAAGACTGCATGCGCGAGCACCTGAACGAGGTGGCGCCGCGCCGCATGGCGGTGCTCGACCCGGTGAAGCTCGTGGTCGAGAACTACCCGGAAGGCCGCGAGGAGCTGTGCGAGGTGCCGAACCATCCGCAGAAGGCCGACTGGGGCCGGCGCCAGGTGCCGTTCTCGCGCGAGCTGTGGATCGAGCGCGAGGACTTTGCCGAGCAGCCGCCCAAGGGCTATTTCCGGCTCTTTCCCGGCAACAAGGTGCGGCTGCGCTACGGCTACGTCGTCGAATGCACCGGCTACGACCGCGCCACCGGCACGGTGCTCTGCCGCTTCGATCCCGCCACCCGGTCCGGCACGCCCGGCGCGGAAAAGGCCAAGGTGAAGGGCAACATTCACTGGGTGAGCGTGAAGCACGCCCGCGCCGCCGAAGTGCGCCTCTACGACCGGCTGTTCACGGTGCCGCACCCGGGGGCAGGCGAGCGCGATTTCCTGCTCGATCTCAATCCCGATTCGGTGAAGATCCTCACGGCGCAGCTGGAGCCCGGCCTCAAGGACGCCCGGCCGGAAGAGCGCTTGCAGTTCGAGCGGCACGGGTACTTTGTGACCGACTCGCGCGATTCGAAGCCGGGCGCGCCGGTATTCAACCGCGCGGTGACGCTGCGCGATTCCTGGGGCCCCGGCAGGACCACGTGACGCCGTCCATGCGGCCTCCGGCGCGCGGCCTCCGATATGCCCGCACAGTCCAATAGTGAAGGTGGCGTCGGCCGCGGGCGCGCCACCGGGGGTCACATCCCCAGAGGGACCCCTGTTCCGCCCCTCGACGCGCCATTTTCTTGCCGGGTCCGATCTCGTATCATGACCCCCCTTTTATTTGCCGGACGATGAACCTTTCCGAGCCCGTATTGGCCGCCCTGATCGGCGCCGGCGCCACGGTGCTGGTGGCGCTCTTTCAACTGCAGCTCTCCTGGCGCAGGGAGCTGCAGGAGCGTGCGCGCGGGCAGCCCATCACGAAGAAGGCGCGGCGCGGGCCGGTGATCTTCGTCTTCGCGCTGGTGATCGCGGCGGCGGTCGGCGGGTTCGCGTTTTCGCAGTACCTGGTATTGCTGCTCGAGGAAGACCGGAACGACCTGCGCGCCGAACTGAAAACCAGGCTCTCGGAAATCAACGCTACCGCGCTGCGGCTGGAGCAGGCGCGGCTGGCCGAGCGCCGGCAGATCGAATCCGAAATTCACCAGGCGGACGCGCTGCGCCAGGGCGAGGAAGGCGTGGCGGCGGTCGTCCTGGTCGGTCCGTGCAAGGTCGAAAACGCCCCGCCTGCCGAAGCGAAGCGCGAGTGCCGCGAGCAGAACGCCATGCGGATCGCGGTGTGCGGCCGGGTGCCGGCCGCGGCCACCGTGAAGGAAGTGCTCCTCTACACGCGGTTCGAGGACTCGAAGCAGCCGTGGGCGGAAGCGCGCGTGCAGGCCGGCCAGGACGCCGGCCAGGCGCGGTTCGTGGACAAGGTCTTCGAGCGGCCCGATGGAGAAGCGGGCAAGCAGGTCTGCCAGGGATTCGTGCAGTGGAGCACCGAGAAATCGCGCCTGGCACGCATCCTCGTCAGGTACACGCTGTAGAACGGCAGCCTGTGTCCCTGGAACGTATCTCAAAAATCCGGAAAGGCAGAATCAACCACAGATAAACACAGATGAACACCGACGAAATCCCCTGCTAAACAAGGCATTGGGTTTTGATACCTGTGTGCATCTGTGTTCATTTGTGGTTCCATTCTGTTCTTGAGACAGCTTCTAGTAACCTGAGGAATTCCCGATGAACAACAGGACCCTCCTCATCGCCGGTGCGCTCGTCGTGGCCGTGGGGCTCGGCTTGTGGATGTTCAAGCAGCACTCGGACCGGAGCCTGGTCTTGTCCGGCGTAAAGGACACCGGCGCGAGACTGCGCGAAACCCTGGCCATCGAGGCCGGGCCGGTTGCCGCCATCAATGCCGAGACCGTGCGCAGGCTCGACGAGCACGTCGCGGCGGCGGAGCGCAACCGGGCGGCCCTCAAGCGCCTCGCTGCCGCGGACAAGCAGGCGCTGCTGGATGCCGCGGACGATTACCTCGTCACCGGCCAGGAGATCCTGCGCCGGCAGGCGGTGGCCCATCGCAACCGCCTGCTGCTGGCGGGCAGCCTGCGGGCGCTGCAACAGCACTTCCGCGCCGACCGCGGCGCCGCGTCGTGGGTGCGGGAGGCGGTGCGGCTGAGGGTGCCGGTCGAGAAGCACTACGGCGACTACGCCAGCGCCGCCGAGACGCTCGACAAGCTGCTGGAGTCGCTTCCCGCCTCGCAGGCCAGGGTTGCGCCCCTCGTCGCGGGATTGCCGATTGCCGAAGAGAACCTCGTCGCCGAAGCCCGCAAGCGCTCGCAGGAGGAGTTGAAGCGCGCGACCCGGGAGATGGACAGTATCCGGCAGCTCGTCCGCTGACGCCGAGCATCGCAGCAATGCTCGGCTAAGGATGAAGGCGGAAGGATGAAGGCTGACCCCGCGCTTCGCGTGACAGTTGAGGTGTCCCGGCCTTTCACTGCCGTCCGACCGGAAGATCACCACCGATCGAAGGTGACGAGAGGTCGGGACATCTTGTTGTCGCGCTATGCGCGACGGTCATCCTTCATCCCTCATCCTTCATCCTTCGACTGATTCCTCCCATCCCCAAGAAAGACGGAGCACCCATGTATAGGGCAACTGCGAACATCGTCCTCCCGACCGCCATCATCGGCTCCCTGCCCCGCCCGTCGTGGTACACGGAGAACCTCGGCACCCAGTCGTTCCTCGAGGCCATGGTGAATTCGCGCTACCGCGAGCAGTACACCGACGCGGTCAGCGTCTACCTGCGCGACCAGGAGACCGCCGGCCTCGATATCTGCACCGACGGTGACTGCCGCTTCGACCAGGAAGTGGGCGGGCAAAGCTGGACCAGCTACCCGCCGAAGCACATGGCCGGCTTCGACCGCGACTTCATCCCGCTCCCTGGGAGCGGTGGGGGCACCGCGTTCCCCCGCGGCCACATCCTGCACGACTATGTCGAGGCCAAGGTCTTCCCGAGCATCGTCGGCCCGGTCGGCCGCGGCAAGCTGCAGTACGTGGAATTGTGGAAGACGGCGCAGCGCCTCACCAGGCGGCCGGTGAAGTTCGGCACCATCACGCCCGAGCTGCTGGCGTTCGCGGTCGGCGACAAGCACTACAAGAACATCCGCGACCGCATCATGGCCCTCTCGGACGCCTTCAATGCGGAGCTGCACGCGCTCGCCGACGCCGGTTGCCCGGTGATCCAGATGGAGGAGCCGCAAATCCACCTGGTGGCCGCGCGCGGCCTGGTGGACGACGTCATCAATCCCGAGTTCATGCTGAAGGTGTTCAACAACACCGTGAAGGGGCTGCGCGCGAAGACCGAGGTCTGGTGCCATTCGTGCTGGGGCAACCCGTCGCAGCAGAAGATGTTTCCCAAGGCGCAGAGCTACGCGCCCGCGCTCGAAGTGATGAGCCGGGTGGACGCGGACGTGATCACCTTCGAGACCTGCACTTCCGGGGGCATGGACCTGGAGGCCATCGGCCGGCATATCAGGACGCAGAAGGTGGCGATCGGCGTGATCGACCATCACACGCTGCAGATCGAGCGGCCGGAGGACGTCGCCGACCTGATCCGCCGGGCGCTCAAGCACGTCCCGGCGGAGCGCCTCGTCATCTGCTCCGACTGCGGCATGGGCCGCGAGGGCATGAGCCGCCGGCACGCCCAGTACAAGATGGTGTCGATGGTGCTCGGCACGAACGTGGTGCGCAAGGAGCTGGGCGCGCCGGAGGCGGAATGCCTTGCGGCGGACAAGCGCTATTCGCTCGTCGCCTGAAAGTTTGCAGTGGGCAGTGGGAAGTTTGCAGTTACTGCCAACTGACGGCTGCCAACTGCCAACTTTCCGTCAGCCGCCGAGAGGCTTTACCTCGGCGGCTGCGGCGTAGTACTCCCAGGCGCGGCCCGCCGCGGCGACTCCGGGGCCGGTCTGGTCGCGCGCCAGCTCGGCCTCCTCGCGGGTGAATTCGCGGATCCTGCCCGCATCCCCGCCGGCCGCGGACAGCATGCGCAGCTGCAGCCCCGCGCTTTCCTCCAGGAAGCACGCCGCCACGGTCGCGGCGCGGATGTCGGCGAACGCGGTGGTGATGCCGTGACCGCGCATCATGACGGCGACGCCCTTGCCGAGGCTGCGCGCGACCCCGTCGCCCAGCTCGCGCGAGCGGATGAGCCCGATGCGCCCGTACTCGGGGACGCCGCCGCCGAACACGCCGCCCTGGTTGTGAACCACCCGGTGGGGCGCGCCGATCTGGGTCAGCGAGATGCACGCCAGCGGATGCGCGTGGACGATGCCGTTGACTTCGGGCCGCGCGGCGTAGATCCGCGCATGGATCCAGAACTCGCTGTTGGGCGTGCCGAGGCCGGACAGGATCTTGCCATCCGTGTCGATCACCAGCAGATCGTTCTCATCGGCGAGGCCGGGGCTGCGGCGCGTGGAGATGTAGAACGTACTGGTGCCCGGAATGCGCGCGCTCGCATGGCCGAAGGCGGTGGATAGGCCGAAGCGCTCGATGATGCGGTTGGCGAGCGCGACGTCGCGCCGCAAGGTCTGGTCCGAATCCACTGCCGCCCTCCCTCAAAAGAACCCGTGAATCGTGAATGGTGAATCGTGAATCGCGCAACGCCCTCCACGGCAATGCTTTCCACGATTTACGATTGACGATTTACGATTCGCGACCCGGATTGTAGCCCGGATGCGGGAGGCCGCCGTGGTAGTAAGATAATGTCATCACGCAGGCGAATAAGCGGCCGGGACCTCATGAAAGGCGCGCCGCCCGGGGAGGAGCGCATGGCGGAACCCCTTCCGCAACGCATCGGCAAGTACGACATCGTCAAGGAGCTGGGCCGCGGCGCCGCGGGAGTCGTCTATCTCGCGAAAGATGCCTTCGCCGGGCGCGACGTCGCCATCAAGGCTTTCACGCAGACCGGGTCCGCAGGCCTCCAGGGGCGCTACCGCTCGCTGTTCCTGAACGAGGCCGCGCTCGTCGGCAAGCTCAGCCACCCGCACATCGTCCAGCTGCTCGACGTCTCGGTCGAGGAGTCCCTCAGCTACATCGTGATGGAATACGTGGACGGGAAGACGCTCGCCTACCACACCACCGCGGAGCACTTCCTGCTGCCCGAGAGAGTGGTGGAGGTGATCTTCAAGGTCAGCCGCGCCCTGGAATACATGCACCGGCACGGCGTCATCCACCGCGACATCAAGCCGGCCAACATCCTCATCACCAGGGATTTCGACGTGAAGGTCGCCGATTTCGGCATCGCGGTGCTGGCCGACGCGACCCGCACCAATCTGGTCAACGTCGGCTCCCCCGCCTTCATGTCGCCGGAGCAGCTGCAGGAGCAGCCGCTCACCCACCAGACCGACATCTACTCCCTGGGGGTCGTCCTCTACAACCTGCTCACCGGGCGCCTGCCCTTCGCCGGATCGTCGTACGCGAGCCTGATCTACCAGATCATCCACCACGAAGCGCCGCGGCTCTCCACGATCCGGCCCGACCTGCCGGCCGGCTTCGAGAAGATCGTCGCGCGCGCGCTGAAGAAGGAACTGGCCGCGCGCTACCAGAGCTGGGGGGAATTCGGCGCCGACCTCGCCGTGCTGGTGCGCAATGTCGCCGTCAACGCCCCGCGCGAGGATCCCACCGACACGCGCAAGTTCGACGCCATGCGCAGCCTCGGGTTCTTCCAGGGGTTCAAGGAAGTCGAGATCTGGGAAACCCTGCGCATCGCGAGCTGGCGCAACCTGCCCGCCGGGGCGACGCTCATCAAGGAGGGCGACCACGGCGACGCTATCTTCATCCTGGTAGAGGGCGAGGCCGGGGTGGCGCGCGCCGGGAAGCTGCTCGCCACGCTCGTCGCGGGCGATTGCTACGGCGAGATGCTCTATTTCGCCGAGAAGACCTCGGCCCGCACCACCACCATCGTCGCGAAGACGCCTGTCCTGGTGATCGAGATCAAGGCGGCGGCGCTGTCCTCGTCCAGCGACGGCTGCCAGGTCGCGTTCAACAAGTCGTTCATGCGCATCCTGATCGAGCGCCTGACCGCCGCCAACCGCAAGCTCTCCGAGCAGTACTAACCGCCCGAAGGATGAAGGCGGAAGGATGAAGGATGACCGTCACGCTACGCGTGACAACATCAGGTCCCGGCCTTTCGCAGCCGCCCAGCCGGGGATGCCCACCGACCGAAGGTGACGAGAGGTCGGGACTTCCGTATCGCGCAATGCGCGAGGGTCATCCCTCATCCTTCATCCCTCATCCTTGGGGATGAACCCCGATCGAGCATCCAGAATCCCGCTCCCCTTCGAGACATGAAGGCACTGGTTACTGGTTTCGACCCCTTCGGGGGCGCGCGCGTGAATGCCTCCCTCGAAGCGGTGCGGCGGCTGCCGGCGCGGATAGGGGCTTTGGACATCGTCACCGCGGAACTGCCGACCTCCTACGCGCGCTCGATTCCGGCGCTGAAAAGCGCGATTACGCGCGCCAGGCCACGGATCGTGCTGTGCGTAGGCGAGGCCGCGGACCGTGCCCTGCTGTCTGTCGAGCGTGTTGCGGTCAATCTGCAGGACGCGCGCATTCCGGACAACGACGGTGCGGCCCCCGTGGACAATCTGGTCGTGCGCGGCAGGCCGGCGGCCTATTTCGCGACCCTGCCCGTGCGCAAGATGGTGGCCGCGCTGCGTGGCGCTGAACTGCCGGCGGAGCTTTCGATGAGCGCCGGCACCTTCGTCTGCAATCATGTTTTTTATGGCTTGATGCACCTGGCGGCCACCACGAAACGGAACTTTCGCGGCGGCTTTCTCCACGTGCCCTGCCTGACGCGAGAGAAAGGGCCCACCACTCGTTCAATGGCGCTGGACGATATCGTCCGCGGCATCGTCATCTGCCTGGAGGCGGCGGAAGAATCGGTGACGAAGTGATTCAGTGACGAGAGCTTTTACGACGGGTCACGAAGGACGCGAAGAACGCGGAGGCAGGCGTTACGACGAGTCGCCAAGGCCGCAAAGGCCGCGAAGGAAAAAATAGTAAGATCAAGAACTACATCTCGAGTCGCGAAGACATGCGCCAAGGGTGGCATACAAGTAGCACTTCCGGTGCTATCAAAGCGGGCCCTACCGCTTTTCCGTATGGTTGCCATTCCAACGACGTAGCCAGCACCTGACTTGGCGTTGTCTTGGCGTGTGGGGTTTGGTTCTAATTATTGGTTCCTTTGCGTCCTTCGCGTCCTTCGCGACCCGTCTTAATGCCTTCTTAGCGGCCTTGGCGTCCTTGGCGACCCGTAGTAATCGGGTCATTCCTTCGCGGCCGCCGGCGCCGCCTTACCGCAGAGGGCCCAAAGGAGATAAGGAATTTCCGGACTGAGGCCTTATCCGGTGCCTGCGGGTCCGGATGGGCTGCTCCGGCACGGGCGGGAAGCTGAACGCAGGCAGCGGCCTCCCCGTTTCGAGCAGCGTCTTCAGGCTGCTGAGTATCGTGGGCCAACCCTCGCGGCAGGCCGCGTATATCCTGCCGTGGGGCGGAAACATGTCGTGAATGAGCGTCAGCCTCACGACGTCGCCGCTCTGCTCCAGCGTGAAGGTCACCCGTGAGGGCTCTTCCTTGCGGAATTCCTCCGTGAAGATGGGATGGAATGAATGCCTGAGGCTGTGCGGGGGCTCTACCGTCAGGAGGATATGCTCGTCGGTGACCGTGCCACCGCGCATATAGACCACTTGCGAGCCGACCTTCCAGTCCGATTCGACGCGCGTCCCGGACCAGTAGATCTCCGTGATATCGGGGTTGGTCAGAGCGTCCCACACCGCGGCAAGATGGGACGCGATGTAGGAAACGTAAACGATTCTGCGTTCGTCCATTCCTGGTCTCCTGTAGTCGTCATTTCCGTGCAGTGGTCGCCGCCGCAGCGGCTGCGTCGCGCGCAGGTATCGCGCCGTCGTCTTTCAGTCGCGGCAGCTTGATCCTCGGCGCCCACGTGAGCCATTCCTTCCTGCCCGTGGCATGCAGGGGGAAGACCTGTCCTTCCCGGGCGGGCCGGGCGTTCGCGTTCGGCGTGGCGAAATTGATGCCCCCCGCCGCGAGCGAGCGCAGCGACTCCAGCTTGACTTCCACGCCCCGGACGAGACCCCCGCTCACGCTCACGCCGCTCGCGTTCCAGAACACCGAGTTGGCGCGCACCAGGGGCGCATAGGGCTGGCGAATGAGCACATGCACGTGCACCGCGGCAGCATCCGGCGCGAGGCTCGCGTCCTGCACGACGCCGACCTCGACGCCGCGGTAGTAAACCGGGGAATGGCGCTGCAGCGAGCCGAGGTAGCTCGTGCGTACCAGGATCTTCAGGCCGGCCAGCTCGAGGCCGGCGGGCGCGCTCTCCAGGCCGGTGAATCGCGAGCTCGGCTCGCCGGCGCCGGGCAACGCCTGGATCTCCGGCCCGGTGATGACCGTGGAGAGCCCCGAGATGTTGCCTATGCCCACCTCCGGGCGCACGATCCAGAACACCGAGCCCGCGCGCGCGATCGAGGCTGCCGAGCGCTGCAGGCGCGCCTTCACTTCCACGTGCTGGTGATCCTCGCTCAACGCGATCCCGGTCACCTCGCCGACCTGCACCCCGCGATAGCGGATCGGCGTCTGCGTCACCTTGATGCCGCTGCCGTCCCTGAAACGTATGGTGATCTCGGGCCCGTAGTCGCTGACGCGGTCGTAGATGAGGTAGCCCGCGACGAGAACCGCCACCAGAGGGATGGCCCAGATCGTGGCCGCGGCCCAGCGCCTGCGGGCCACTCGCGCGCGCGGAAGGTCCTCGATGGGATCACGCGTCCTGCGTCCGTCGTCCATGGTGTCCGTCCGTTCCGCTCCAGAGCAGTTTCGGGTCGAAGCTCGCCGAAGCCATGATCGTCAGCACCACGACCGCGGCAAATGCCGCAAGCCCCGGTCCGGGCAGGATGGTGGCGAGCTTCTCCAGCTTCACCAGCGCGACCAGCACCGCCACCAGGAACACGTCGAGCAGCGCCCACGGCCCGATCAGCGAGATGAACTTGTGTACCCAGGCCTGCTGCCGCCGCCCGATGATGGATCCGCGGCGCGCCGTCGCCACGAGAAAGAACAGGCCGAGCAGCTTGATCAGCGGGATAACGATGCTGGCGAGGAAGACGATGGCCGCGGTGAACCACTGGCGGTTGCGGAGCAAACTCACGCAGCCGTCCCAGATCGTGCTCTCCGAGTACGCCCCGTGCAGGCTCATGCTCAGGATCGGAAAGACGTTCGCCGGCACGTAGAGTATCAGCGCCGCGAGCGACAGCGCCGCGGTGGGCGCGAGGCCGCCGGCTTTCCGCTCGCTCATGACGAAGCCGCAGCGGCTGCACTCCGCCACCATCCCCGGCTCGAGCGCCGCCACGCGCTGAATCAATCCGCAGGTGGCGCAGGCGATGGGAACGTCCATTTTCCTCCCACGTCGGAAAACGAAAACGACAGGCGCCGTACTCTGCATGCCGGTCGTGTTCCCCGTGTGACAAGCGCGACGTATGCCGGTTTCGTTCCACGCTGTCGCCCGTTAACGACGAACGACGTCGCTGGCGGGCGACACACTGCATCTTGGGAAGGAGCGTCCCAGGTACGGCGTCCCAGATGGGGCGTCCCAGCTAAGGCGCAGTACCTGAGACGCAGTATCTGAGACGTTGTTGAAACCCGCTATGATGGCCGCCCACCGTCATAACGGAGAGAGCAGGAATGGATCTCGGAATCAAGGACCGGCTGGCGCTCGTCACGGGCTCCACGCAGGGCATAGGACGCGCCATCGCGGAGGCCTTGCTCGCGGAAGGCGCCAGGGTGATCGTCAACGGACGCAGGGACGCTGCCGTCAAGCAAGCCGTCGCGTCGCTTTCACAGCGCGGCGAGGCAAGCGGAGTGGCAGCGGACCTGGCGACGCCGGAGGGCGCACGCAAGCTCCTCGATGCCGTGGCGGGCACCGGCGCCGTAGATATCCTGGTCAACAACGTCGGCTACTTCGAAGTCAAGCCGTTCGACGAGATCTCCGATCGCGACTGGCTCGACATGTTCGAGCTGAATGTCATGAGCGGCGTGCGCCTCGCGCGCGCCCTCATGCCGGGCATGCTCGAACGAAACTGGGGTCGGATCGTGTTCATCGCCAGCGACCAGAGCGCCAAGCCCAACGCCGGCATGGCGCACTACGCGATGAGCAAGGCGGCGCAGGTCTCGATCGCGCGCAGCCTCTCCGAGTTGACCCGCGGAACGCGGGTCACGGTCAACAGCGCGCTGGTCGCGCCCACCTGGTCGGAAGGCGTCGAAGTCTTCCTAGGCAAGGCCGCCTTGGCGGCCGGCAAAACGGTCGGCGAGCTGCGCACAGCCTATTTCGAGACCACCGGCGCTTCGTCGCTACTCCAACGCTGGGCGGAGCCTGCGGAAATCGCGGCTCAGATTGCGTTCCTGTGCTCCGCGCGCGCCTCAGCCATCAACGGCGCGGCGCAGCGGGTGGATGGGGGGATCATAAGGTCGTTGTTCTGAAGCGTCCCAGATGAATCGTCCCAGATGAATCGTCCCAGATGGTTCGTCTCAGATAAAGCGTCCCAGATACTGCGGGTCTGGCGTGGCCCTTTAACCCTCGCGGTGAGGCAATTTAAACAGTGAGGAAGTGACTTACTCTCTCCTGCCGGTTTCCCCTCCTGCCCGAGGGTAAGGCGGGATTTTCCCCTCCTGCCCGAGGAGGGGTGGCGCAGAGCGCGGGGGTGGTGGGAGGAAGAATGTGCCTGCGCACATTCGAGCCACCGAACGCCAGCCGCCTCTGCGCGGTTGGCCGGGCGGGGTGGC
>JBIOVQ010000166.1:0-3780 GCA_044867805.1 Burkholderiales bacterium
CGGGCGTATAGAAATTCCGCCACGTGTTGCGGATCAGGCGGCGGGTGGTCGCGAAGCTGCCGCCTCTCAGTACCTTGTGCGTGCCAAACCATGGCTCGGAGTACTCCTTGTAGGGGTCAATGACGAACCCGGGATAAGGACTGAACGTGCTCGCCGTCCACTCCCACACGTTTCCGATCAGCTGCCTGCATCCCGATGCAGCATCGCCTTCGGGATAGGCTTCGACGGCGGCAATGCCCGGGTTCTCGAGATTGGCGTGGACTGCATCGGGATACTGAATACCCCAAGGATAATGATGCTTCCGACGGGCGCCGGCATTCCATGACGCTGCATATTCCCACTCAGCCTCGGTTGGCAGGCGGCGATTGGCGTAGCGGCAGTAGGCCTGCGCCTCGTACCAGTTGACGTGTAGGACCGGCTCGTCTGGACGGAGGGCGACGACGCGGTCAAATCGGCGCTGGGCCCACGCCCCGTCCTGCTTGACCCAGTATTTCGGTGCCCGCAGGGACTCGCTTGATATCCATGCCCAGCCGTCATCGCTCCACCACTCCCGCCGCGAGTAGCCGCCGGATTCCACGAAACCGGCGTACTCCGCGTTGGTAACCGGCGTGCGCGCGATGCGAAACGGCCGCACCCGTACTTGGTGCGCCCACTTCTCGTTGTCGAAGACGAAATCGCCGCCCGGAGGCGCGCCCAACACAAATGTCCCCCCGGGAAGCACGACGTCTTCTTTTTTGCCGGGGGTCGAAGCGGTAGACGGACTATCGGGCGCGCCCAAAGGATCCTTGTAAGCCAATGTCTGCCGGGTGTAGTGGAACGCCTCGGCGTGCATGTCCTCGTGGAAAATCGCGAGCTGGACGAAGTACTGCAAGTCGCGGTTTTCGGGCTCGCGCTCCAGGCGGCGTCCCACGCGCTCCAGTATTTCCTCCTGGTAGGAACGCGTCGCGCCCAGGTCGGGAAGCGGGAGATGCCAGCGCGTGTCGTGAGCCACTTTCGCCGAGTCGTACAAGGCATCGGCGCCCGCCAGGATCGAATCCGGCATCGTTCCCGGCGCGCTGCGCCGCAGGCACCAGTATTCCTGGAACCAGGCGACGTGCCCGAGCTCCCACAGCGGCGGGTTGACGATCGCGAGCTTCGGCCCCAGCAGCCGCTCCCCGTCGAGGCCGGCCGTGATCCGCGTAAGATGCTCGCGGCTGGCGCGCAGCTCGCGGATGAGCGAGTCCGGACCCGCTGCAATGGCTCCATTCGAGGGCATCGCGATATGCTGATACGATCCTGTTCGAGGGAAAAGACCCGGCCCAACGGATAATAGCAGTCCCCAATCGTCCGGATAATGAGCTATCTCGTCGTCTGTGCCGTAGCCTTCGTCGCATCCGGGCTGACGTTCTTCTCCGGCTTCGGCCTCGGCACGCTGTTGCTGCCCGCGTTTGCCCTGTTCTTCGCCATAGAGAAGGCCGTGGCGCTGACGGCGGTGGTGCACTTCCTCAACGGCGTATTCAAGCTGTTCCTGGTATGGCGGCATGTGGACAGGGGCGTCGTCATGCGCTTCGGGCTGCCGGCGATCGCGGGAGCGTTTGCCGGCGCGGGACTCCTGGTCTGGCTATCGGGAGGCGGTCCCCTGTTCGCCTATACGCTGCTCGGCCGGACCGTCGAGGTGGTTCCGGTGAAGCTCATCGTCGGCGTGTTGCTGCTGCTCTTCTCGTGTGCCGAGCTCCTTCCCGCGTTCCGCGCGATTTCGTTCCCGGCGCGCTACCAGCCCCTGGGAGGGGCGCTGAGCGGATTCTTCGGCGGCCTGGCCGGCATGCAGGGCGCGTTGCGCTCGGCGTTCCTCGTCAAGGCCGGGCTGGTAAAGGAAGGCTACGTGGCGACCGGCGCGGCGATCGCGTTCCTGATCGACGTCTCCCGCCTCGCCGTCTATTCCCGATTGATCCCGCAGCAGCGGGGGGAGTTCGATTCCGGGCTGCTGGCCGCCGCGGTCATCGCCGCCCTGCTGGGGTCGCTTCTGGGCAATCACTACCTGCCGAAGGCCACGATGCGCGGGATCCAGGCAACCGTCGCGATCCTGCTGTTCGTCGTCGCGGTCGGACTGATTTCGGGGCTGTTGTAGCGATGAGGATCGCCCTCGCCGTTCCACCCTCGGCCGCGCCGCGCAGCGGCAACCGTCACACCGCCGCGCGCTGGGCGCGCTTCCTGCGCGGCATGCGGCACCGGGTGCGGGTCGTGACGGAATGGCGAGGCGGCGGCGACGACCTGCTGCTGGCCCTGCACGCCTACAAGAGCTATCCCTCGATCCTCCGGTTCCACGACCGGCGGCCGGACGCGCCGCTCGTCGTCGCGCTGACCGGCACCGATCTCTACCGCGACATCGGGAAGCACGGCGAGGCGAGACAGTCGCTCGGGATGGCGACCCGGCTCGCGGTGTTGCAGGAAGAGGGCCTGCGGGAACTGAGCCCGTATTTGAGACAGAAGACCCGCGTCGTCTATCAGTCGTCGGACGTGAAGCTCGAGCCTGCGCCTGACCGATCGCGCTTCCGTGTCGCCGTGATCGGCCACCTGCGGGAGGAAAAGGATCCGTTTCGCGCCGTCATGGCCCTTCGCCGCATCGGGCGCACCGCGCCGGTCGAGGTCGTGCAGATCGGGGGCGCGCTCAACCGGGAAATGCGGGAGCGGTGCAGGGCGTGGCAGAGGCTCGAGCGCCGCTATCGCTGGCTCGGCAGCGTTTCCCACCGAAGCGCCATGCGCTCGCTCGCCTCGAGTCACGTGCTGGTGGTGAGCTCGGTGATGGAAGGCGGCGCGAACGTGATCTGCGAGGCGGCACGCATCGGCGTTCCCGTGCTGGCGTCGCGCGTGCCGGGGAACGTCGGCATGCTGGGGCGCGATTATCCGGGGTATTTCCCGCTGTTCGACGACAAGGCGCTCGCGCGCCTGATCGAGCGCGCCCGCACCGATGCCGCGTTCTACAGGAAGCTCGAAGGCGCGGTGCGGCGCCGGCGCCGGCTGTTCGCGCCGGCGGCCGAGCGCTCGGCATTGAAGCGGCTGATGAGGGGGTTGTAATCCCGCAGAAGCGGGATCAGAGCGGCTGTCCGATGCCGGTCGCTCGCAGCTGTCTTTCATCCGGCCCGCGCCCGGCGCAGCAATTGGCGAGCTTGCCGTCAACGGCCACCGCGGGAACGCTGCGGACGCCGTATTGCTTCGCCTTTCTCGAAACCTCGGGCTTGTGCATGTCGAGAATCTCGACCTCGCACGACGGGCAGGCGATGCGGTTGATAAGCGCGATGGTGTCCTCGCATACCTCACATCCGGCGCTGAATACCTCGATTTTCCGGGTCGTAGCCATGGTTTGCTCCTTTAATGCGCCAGGTGTCGCTGCTCGCCTTCGCCCGGGGCGCATGCGGGACAGGAGGCAACTGCGTTGGGTCTTGTGCGGCTGCCGACAAAGACCGCGCCAACCAGCAGGACGATTCCGCCGGCCATTAGCCACTCGTTCTCGAGCTGGAACTTGCCGATCAATACCAGGGCTGATGCCGCAATGCCCAGCAACAGCGGATGGACGCTGCTGGCCCGCCTCGATTGGACGGCCAGCACGACAAGGGTCACCGCGAGGAAGGCCGCGGTCAACGGCAGCAGATACGGCGTGTAGTCAACGAATTCCAGTCCCAATGCGCCGAGAACAGCCGCATAGGCCGGGAAGCACAGCGGGCAGGTCAGCTTGGGCAGCAAAGCCACTCCAACCGCAGGGAAGGAGGCGGCGACCGTCTGCCACCGCGTCCTTGTGGGCTT
>JBIOVQ010000167.1:0-8399 GCA_044867805.1 Burkholderiales bacterium
GCCGGCAGGTTGAGCTCCTCGAATTTCGGGATCGTGGTGGTGATGGTCCGCAGCACCATCCCGATCCGCGCCTGCTGCACGAAGGCGTTCACCCGGAAGCGGCCGATGCCGCCCGGATTGATCGCGAAGTTGCATTCCTTGGTCGACTCGAACTCCGCCGCCTGCTTGTCGTTCATCATGGCCCGCGCGATCTCGGCCGTGTGCTGCGGCGTGAGCGGCTGGCTCGCGACCGGCGTCATCTTGCCGTCGAGCTTGATCGCCGGGGGAAAACCGGCGGTGATGAAGAGGTCGGAGGCCTTCTTCGCCACCATCGCTCTCAGCAGGTCATGCATGAACTTGACTGCCTGGTCCCGTTCCATATGTCGACTCCCTCAGCGAAGGTGAACCGTGGTCCGGTCACCGGTCACTGGTCACCGGTCACTGTTATTTGAAGTTGTCCTTGTTGGCCGCCTTGTTGCGCGCTTCTTCCGTCGTCACGACGTTGCGCCGCACCAGGTCCTGCAGGTTCTGGTCGAGCGTCTGCATGCCGAAGCCCTGGCCGGTCTGGATCGCGGAATACATCTGCGCCACCTTGGCCTCGCGGATGAGGTTGCGGATGGCCGGCGTGCCGATCATGATCTCGTGGGCCGCGACGCGCCCGGAGCCGTCCTTGGTCTTGCACAGCGTCTGCGAGATGACGGCGCGCAGCGATTCCGACAGCATCGCCCGCACCATTTCCTTTTCTTCCGCCGGGAACACGTCGATGATGCGGTCGATGGTCTTCGCCGCGGAGCTGGTATGCAGCGTCCCGAACACGAGGTGGCCGGTCTCGGCCGCGGTCATCGCCAGCCGTATCGTCTCCAGGTCGCGCATTTCACCCACCAGGATCACGTCCGGGTCCTCCCGCAGCGCGCTCCGCAGCGCGTTGGCGAAGGACAGGGTGTGGGGGCCCACCTCGCGCTGGTTGATCAGGCATTTCTTGGACTCGTGCACGAATTCGATCGGGTCCTCGACGGTGAGGATGTGCCCGAACTCGTTCTCGTTGATGTAGTTGACCATCCCCGCGAGCGTCGTGGATTTTCCGGAACCGGTGGGCCCGGTCACCAGCACGAGACCGCGCGGGTTGTCGGATATGTCCTGGAAGATCTTGGGGGCCTTGAGGTCCTCGAGCGAGAGGACTTTCGACGGGATGGTCCGGAACACCGCGCCGGCGCCGCGATGCTGCACGAAGGCATTGACGCGGAAGCGCGCGAGATTGGGGATAGCGAACGAGAAGTCGCACTCGAGGTTTTCCTCGTAGAACTTGCGCTGCCCGTCGTTCATGATGTCGTACACCATCGCGTGCACGTCCTTGTGTTCCATCGCCGGCAGGTTGATGCGCCGCACGTCGCCGTGCACGCGGATCATCGGCGGCAGCCCCGAGGACAGGTGCAGGTCGGATGCCTTGTTCTTGACGACGAATGCCAGCAGCTCGGAAATGTCCATTTATAATTCTCCCGAATACGTGAGGCGCCCGAGGTGAGCGGCAAGTGCTAAGGTTTTGATTTTACACCCGCACCTTCCCCTCTACGCCGCACAAGTATGATCGCAATCGCCGCCAACTTGCAAGCCGTGCGGGAGCGTATCGCCCGGGCGGCGCGCTCGGCGCAGCGCTCTTCGGACGACATCGTGCTGCTCGCCGTGAGCAAGACCATCCCGGCCGAGCGGGTCGCGCAGGCGCACACCGCCGGCCAGAAGGCGTTCGGCGAGAATACCGTGCAGGAAGCCGTGGAAAAAATCACGAATCTCGCCGGCCTCCCTATCGAATGGCACTTCATCGGCCCGATCCAGAGCAACAAGACCGGCCCGATCGCGGCTCATTTTCAGTGGGTGCACAGCGTGGATCGCGCGAGGATCGCGGAGCGCCTGAACGCGGCGCGGCCCGTGGGATTGCCGCCGCTCAACGTCTGCATCCAGGTCAACGTGAGCGGCGAAGCGACCAAGGGCGGGGTGGCGCCCGGCGGGGAGGTCGAGCTCGCCGGGATCATCTCGCGCCTCTCCCGCCTGAAACTGCGGGGGCTGATGGCGATCCCGGAGCCGACCGCCGACGTCGCGCTGCAGCGCCGGCGCTTCGCGCTCCTGCGCGAGTTGAAGGACGGCCTCGTCGCGGGAGGTCATGCGCTGGACACGCTGTCGATGGGCATGTCCGACGACTTCGAGGCCGCGATTGCCGAAGGCGCCACCATCGTGCGCATCGGCACCGCCATCTTTGGCAGGAGAAATGCGTGATTAGTGATTGGTGATTGGTGATTGGAGCCTGCAAACCAGGTTGCCGAGCGGCTGCTAACATACGCAGCATGCGGCAACGAATCACGAATCACGAATCACGAATCACGCCTCGCCCATGAATATCACCTTCATCGGCGGCGGCAACATGGCGAGCGCCATGATTGGCGGGCTCGTGCGCAAGCGCTGGCCGCGCAAGGCGATCGAGGTAGTCGAGATCGAGGCCTCGGCACGCCAGCGGATCGCGCGCGCGCTCAAGGTAAAGGTCCACGCCGCGCTCGACGCCCGGGCGGTCAGGACCGGCTGCATCGTGCTGGCGGTGAAGCCGCAGCAGGCGCGCGCTGTCGCGCAGGCGCTGCGGCCGCTGCTCCGCGCGCAACTCGTCGTTACCATCGCCGCGGGCATCCGGGTGAAGGACCTTGCGCGCTGGCTGGGCGGCTATGAGCGGATCGTCCGGGTCATGCCCAATACGCCCGCCCTGGCCCTGGCCGGGATCTCGGGCCTCTACGCGCATCGCGCCGTCACCGCCCGCGAGCGCGCGGCGGCGCAAAAAATCCTCGGCGCGGTCGGAACCACGCTGTGGCTCGAGCGCGAGGAGGATCTCGATGCGCTCACCGCCGTCTCGGGCAGTGGTCCCGCCTACGTGTTCTACTTCATCGAGGCGCTGGAGCGAGCGGCGCGCGAGCTGGGTCTCACCGCGGACGCTGCGCGCCGGCTCGCGCTCGAAACCTTTGCCGGCGCCGTCAGGCTCGTCGCGCAGACCGGGGATGCTCCCGAAACGCTGCGTGGACGCGTTACCTCGAAGGGCGGAACCACCGAGCGGGCGCTGCTATCCATGGAGGCGGATGGCGTCAAGGAGACGATCGTGCGCGCGGTGCGCGCCGCGGCCGTCCGCTCGCGGGAGCTCGGCGACGAGCTCGGCAAGGATTGAAACCGCAGATGAACGCCGATGAACGCGGATAAAATCGAAATCGGAACCGACAGATCTTTCGCGTCATTTCATTCCGAATACATCCCGCGTGGGGCTGCTGAAATCCGGCGCATGTCTTCCTTGGGCTTTGGGCTGTTTGATCGGCGTTTATCTGCGTTTATCTGCGGTTGCTTTCGGGGCTGAGCCTTGTTCACCAACGCGCTGCTCTTCCTGATCAACACCGTCTTCGGACTGTTCGTGGTGGCGTTGCTGCTGCGCTTCTACCTGCAATGGGCGCGCGCGCCCTATCGCAACCCGCTCACGCAATTCCTCCAGGCGCTGACCGACTTCATGGTGCGGCCGGCGCGGCGCGTCGTCCCGGGCCTGTGGGGGCTCGATCTCGCCACGTTCGCCCTCGCGTGGATCCTGCAAGTATTGGAGCTGCTGGTCATGCTCCAGATCCAGGGCCGGGGGTTCGACCAGACGGCCGGGGCGACGTTGCTCATGATGACGTTGCTCGCGCTGGTGCTGCTTATCAAGATTCTGCTCTACATCATCATGGTGGCAGTGTTCGCGCAAGTCATTTGCTCCTGGTTTTCCCTTTCGGGCCCGATGATCCCGGTCCTCAACAGCATGACGCGGCCTTTCCTTCAGCCTTTCCAGCGGCGGATACCGCCCATTGGGAACGTCGACCTGTCGCCGCTGTTCCTGCTCGTGGTCATCCAGCTGCTGCTCATGCTGCCGGTCGCGTGGCTGGAAGTGTCGGTCACGCGGCTGTTCTGAAACTCGAACTGCGTGAATCGTGATTCGTGAGTCGTGATTCGACCTGGTGCCGCTACGACGCTTCCGCGCGGCGGCTTTCGCTCGCGCTGCACGTTCAGCCCGGGGCAAGGAAGAGCGAGATCGTCGGCCTGCACGGCGATGCGCTGAAGGTCAGGGTCGCCGCCCCGGCGGCGGATAACAAGGCGAACGCCGCTCTGATCGAGTTCCTGAGCGAAGCCCTGAGCGTTTCGAGGTCCGCGGTCGCCATCCGCCACGGCGCGACCTCGCGCCGCAAGATCGTGGAAATCGCCGGTGGCCCTGAGCTCGTCGCGCGACTGGCCACGCTGCAACAGTAGCTCGCAGTACCAGTCACGCACTTTCAGTCACGCTTTATCAGTCGCGCCTTATCAGTCACGCTACATCAGGATAATGTCGTACTGCTCCTGGTGGTAGAGCGGCTCGACCTGCATCGAGACGGGCTTGCCGATGGCGTCTGAAAGCAGCGCGAGCGCCTGCGCCTCATCGCCCAGCAGGAGATCGATCACCGGCTGCGAGGCGAGGATGCGGTACTCGCGCGCGCTGAACTGGCGCGCGTCGCGCGCCAGCTCGCGCAGGATGGCGTAGCACACCGTCTGCGGGGTCTTCAAGCGCGCGCGGCCGTCGCACACCGGGCACGGCTCGCACAGGACGTGGGCGAGCGACTCGCGGGTGCGCTTGCGCGTCATCTCGACGAGCCCGAGCTGGGTGAAGCCGTTCACGGTCATGTGCGTGCGGTCGCGCGCGAGCGCCTTGCGGAACTCGTTCAGCACCGCGTTGCGGTGCTCCTCCGTATCCATGTCGATGAAGTCGATGACGATGATGCCGCCGAGGTTTCTCAGCCGCAGCTGGCGCGCGATGACCTGCGCCGCCTCGAGGTTGGTCTTGAAGATGGTTTCGTCGAAGCTGCGCCCGCTGACGAAGCCGCCGGTGTTCACGTCCACCGTCGTGAGCGCTTCGGTCTGGTCTATGACGAGATAGCCTCCGCTCTTCAATTCGACCCTCCGGGCCAGCGCCTTCTCGATTTCCTCCTCGACGCCGTAGAGGTCGAACAGCGGGCGCTCGCCGGTGTAGTGCTCGACGCGCTCGGCGACGTTGGGCGTGTAGTCCTGCCCGAACTCGAGCATTTCCCGGGCGGTCTCGCGCGAATCCACCAGGATGCGGGCGGTTTCCTCGTGGGCGAAATCGCGCAGCACGCGCAGCGCGAGGTCCAGGTCGCGGTACAGCGGCGCGCGCGGGGCGGCCGTGGCCGCCTTTTCCTGGATGCCACCCCACAGGCGCCCCAGGTAGTCGATGTCTGACTTGAGCTCCCTGTCCGTGGCGGATTCCGCCAGGGTGCGGATGATGTAGCCGCCCTTTTCACCGGGCGGCAATAGGCTCTGCAGCCTCTCGCGCAATTGCGCCCGCTGCTCTTCGTCGTCGATGCGCTGCGAGATGCCGATGTGCGGTTCCCCCGGCAGATAGACCAGGAAGCGCCCCGCCACCGAGAGATGGGTCGAGAGCCGCGCTCCCTTGGTGCCGATCGCGTCCTTCACCACCTGCACCATGAGGTTCTGCCCCTCCGCCAGCAATCGCTCGATCGGCCTGGCGGGCTCGCCGCCGGGGCGCGGAGAGCGGATGTCCGCCGCGTGCAGAAAGGCGGAGCGCTCCCTGCCGATGTCGATGAATGCCGACTGCATTCCCGGCAGGACGCGGATCACGCGCCCCATGTAGATATTGCCGACCAGCCCGCGCGCGGCATCGCGCTCGACGTGCACTTCCTGCGTGACGCCCTGCTCGATCACCGCCACCCGCGTCTCCTGCGGCGTGACGTTGACCAGGATTTCCTCGGTTACGGCCATGGGCACTGGGCCATCAGGTCAGCGGATCTCGAAGCGCTCCAGCAACTCCGCCGTTTCCACGAGCGGCAGGCCCATGATACCGGAGTAGCTTCCGGCAATCCGCGTGACGAACGCCCCGGCCCGCCCCTGGATGCCGTAGGCGCCGGCCTTGTCGAGCGGCTCGCCGGTCGCGCAATAGCGCCGGATGTCGGCCTCCGACAACTCGCGGAACCAGACGCTCGACACCGAGATCTGGGTCTCGACGCGATCACGCAGAGCGACCGCGACCGCGGTGAGCACCTGGTGCTCGCGGCCGGACAGCGCGCGCAGCATGCGGGCCGCGTGATCCGCGTCCTCCGGCTTGCCGAGGACCATGCCATCGAACACGACCGTGGTATCCGCCGCCAGCGCCGGCTTCTGCGGCAGGCCTCTCTGCGCGATCTGGCGCACCGCCATGTTCGCCTTGGTGGCTGCGACCCTCAGCACGTACACGCCGGGCGATTCCTCCGACAGCGGCGTCTCGTCCACGTCGGCGCCGCGCCGCAGGTCTTCGCGCAGGAGCAGCAGCTCGAACGGCACGCCGATCTGCTTGAGCAGATCGCGGCGCCGGGGGCTGCGCGAGGCGAGGTAGATGCGCTTGTCGCTGACGCTCATGCAACAGTGATGCGTGATTGGTGATTAGTGATTGGTGATTAGTGATTAGTGATTAGTGATTGGACGGTCCGGCTCGGCGATCACCGCCGGTGTCGAGGGCCGCTGGCCCTAGTGCTCACTATTCACCATTCACTATTCACTAATCACGCCTTATTCGCGATGGTAGGGGTGATTGTGCAGTATGGACACCGCGCGATAAAGCTGTTCCGCGAGCAGGACGCGCGTCAGCCCGTGGGGAAGCGTGAGCGGCGAAAGCGACCACGCCAGGTCTGCGCATTTTTTCACGTTCTCGGACAGGCCGTCGGCCCCGCCTATGACAAGGGCAACGTCGCGGCCGGCATTGCGCCAACCCGCGATGCGCCGCGCCAGTTCCATCGTGTCGAGCAACTTGCCGCGCTCGTCGAGTGCGACCCTGTAGCAGCCTGCCGGGATGGCCGCGAGCACGCGCTCGCCCTCCGCTTCGAGCACGCGCTTCAGCGGGCCGCCGCGCGGGGCGGGCTTGAGTGCAGTGAGCTCGACGCGCGCGTCGCGCGGCATGCGGCCGGCATACTCGGCGAACCCGGCCTCGACCCACGCCGGCATGCGGCGGCCGACCGCCACGACGAGAAATTTCACGGCGCACGCCGGCGCCGCGCCCGGGGCGGCGGCGCCCACAACTCTTCCAGGTTGTAGTACTTGCGGACGGCAGGCAGCATGATGTGGACGACGGTCGAGCCCAGGTCGACGAGTATCCATTCGCCCGCCGTTTCGCCCTCGACGCCGTGGACACTCGCGCCGAGCGCCTTCATTTTCTCCCGGAGATGGTTGGAGAGCGCCTTGCTCTGGCGGGTCGAATCGGCGGTCGCGATGATGATGCGGTCGAACAGCGACGTCATCTTCCTGACGTCGAACACCGCGATGTCGCGCCCCTTGATGTCTTCCAGCGCGGCCACGGCGGCGCCGACCAGCTTGTCTATTCTCATCAACTCCCTGTGTACAACCGCTTCTCGCGAATATAGTCGAGTACCGCCGCCGGCAGCAAATAACGCGGGCTCGCGCCCGCCCGCAGCATGTCGCGGATCGCCGTCGCGGCGATGTCCAGCGCCGTGAACGGAATCACCACGATGCCCCCCGCGGGCGAGAGGTGGGTCGCCAGGGGTTGCTGCATGAGGCGGGCGGAATACTCGCGCGCCAGCGGCTGCGGCATCCGCTCGCGCCAGCGTTCGACGGGAGACCCGGGGCGGTGCGCGACGGCGACGTGCGCCAGGCCGAAAATCTCGTGCCAGCGGCGCCAGGTCGCGAACTCGAGAAAAGCGTCGGCGCCGATGAGGAGCACCAGCGGCCGTGCCGCGCCGTGTTCCGCGCGCAGCTCGGCGAGCGTGTCGAATGTATAGCCCGGGCCTGCCCGGCGCAGCTCGCGGTCGTCCACCCTGAGGCGGGGATTGCCGGCCGCCGCAAGACGCGCCATCGCCAGGCGGTGCTCGGCCGCGACGACCGGCGCGCCGCGATGCGGCGGCGTGCCGCTGGGCACGATGAGGACTTCCTCGAGCCGGAGCGTCTCGCCCAGCTCCTCGGCCAGGCGCAGGTGGCCGTCGTGTATCGGGTCGAAGGTGCCGCCCAAGATGCCAATCGGACCGATTGCCATCTAGTGCGGAATGCAGAATGCAGAATGCAGAATCAACGACGTGCCGGCAAGTGCTTGGGCGACAGTTCCCGAGGGGTCGTCGCGCTTCTCATTCTGCATTCTGCACTCTGCATTCATCATTAGAGTACGAGGCGGCGGATGTCGGAAAGGACGCCGCTGAGGAAGGATATGAAGCGCGCGCCCTGCGCGCCGTCGATGACGCGGTGGTCGTAGGAGACGGAGAGCGGCAGCATCATCCGCGGCTCGAACGCCTTGCCGCTCCACACCGGCCGCGTCACCGACTTTCCGACGCCGAGTATCGCCACTTCGGGTGCGTTGATGATGGGGGTGAAATGGCCGCCGCCGAGGC
>JBIOVQ010000168.1:0-21597 GCA_044867805.1 Burkholderiales bacterium
GGGGTCGTCGCGGTCGAGCGTGGCGGCGAGCCGGTGCACCGCGGGCACGGTGACGTAGTCCACGTCCGACTCACGCTGCCCGATCCACTCCTTCAGCTTTTCCAGTTCCTGCGTCATATGCTTCGCTTCAGGTCATTAGCCACAGAGAGCACAGAGAACACAGAGAAAAAATGAAAGCGCGATCTAACCACAGATAAACACAGATGAAACAACAACCTAGAGCCAAGAAGCGGTTTGCTTAATTCTATCCGTGTTCATCTGTGTTCATCTGTGGTTTCAATTAGGCCTCTTAACAGGTTCTGCTTTCCTCGGTGATCTCTGTGTTCTCTGTGGCTGCTCTTGGCAGTATTCAGCGCGCAGCGGCTAGTGTCTTCGCCTCGCGCTGCTTGATCGCCTCGTAGCGCCGGACCAGCCGCTCGGCGCGCACCACCACCGGGATGTCGATCATCTTGCCGTCGATCTGGAACGAGCCCCGCCCGGCCGCCCGCGCCTCCTGGTCCAGCTGGATGACTTTGCGCGCGTAGGCCACCTCCTCCTCGCCCGGCGTGTACTCCTCGTTCACGATCTTGACCTGCCCGGGGTGGATGCAGCCGGCGCCGTCGAAGCCGAAGCGGCGCGCCCGGCGCACCATGAGCCGGAATTTTTCCCAGTCGCTGAAGTCGGCCACCGTGCCGATGAACCCGAGCGGCATCACGCCGGCGGCGCGGGCGGCGATGATCATGCGCTGCTTGGGGTGCAGCAGCACGTCGCCGTCGGGTTGCGCGTTCATGTCCAGCGCGAAATCCTCGCCGCCGATGTTCATCGCCACCACGCGCGGGCTCGCCCGCGGGATCTCGTCGATGCGCGTGAAGGCGTCGGCGGTCTCGATCATCACGATGAACCTGGTGTGCCCGGGCTTCATGCCGCGCTTCGCCTCGAGCTCGCTCACGAGCTGGTCGAGCAGCCGCACGTGCGACGCGCTGTCCGTCTTGCTGACCGCGATGCCGTCCACGTCGGGCAGCACCGAGTGCTCGAGGTCGCGCACGGCGAGAGACAGCGGCTGGTTGATGCGCACTACCACGTCGGCGCCGCCCTTGCGCACGCGCGCGGCGTTTTTTTCGACCAGCGTGCGCGCCTTCTCCTTTTCGGCGGGCGGGACCGCGTCCTCGAGGTCGAGCTGGATCACGTCGGCGCCGCGGGTGTGCGCCTTCTCGATGAATTTCTCGACGTTGACGGGCACGTAGAGCAGGGAGCGCCATACCGGGAGATCGGGCTTCATCATTCTTCCTCTTGCCTGTTCGGGGAACCGCCCTCGCAGACCGCGCCCGCGGCGACCAGCCGCGCATAAGCCGCCTCGTCTACCCCGATCTCGCGGAGCAGCTCGCGGTTGTGCTCGCCCAGGCGCGGCGCCGGCGTGCGCAGCGAGCCGGGCGTGCCGAGGAGGCGGGGCACCACGTGGTGCATCGGAAAGGACCCCATGTCGGCGTCCGGGTAGTCCGCGAGTATCTCGCGCGCGATCACGTGCGGGTCCTCGACGATCTGCGAGATGTCGTAGATCGGCCCGATCGTGACCTCCGCCTGCTCGAAGTAGGCGACGTTCTCGGCCTGGGTGCGTTGGGCGACGAAGGCGCCGATGATCGCGTCGAGCTCCGCGGCGTGCTTCACCCGGTCGGCGTTGGTGCGGTAGCGCGGATTGTCCACGAGGTCCGGGCGGCCGACCGCGCGGAACACGCGCTCGGCCATCTTCTGTATGGACGCCGACAAGCCCACGTACTTGCCGTCCTTGCAGCGGTAGGCGTTGCGCGGCGCGGCGTTGGTCGAGCGGTTGCCGGTGCGCGGCTTCACCTTGCCGGTGAGCCGGTGATTGGCCGCCTGGGGCCCGAGCACGGCGAACAACGGGTCGAACAGCGGCAGGTCGATCACCTGGCCGCGGCCGCCGTTCACCTCGACCTCGCGCAATGCGATCATCGCGCCGGCGGCGCCATAGACCCCCGCCATGGTGTCGGCGAGATAGATAGGCGGCAGCACCGGCTCGCGGTCCGCGAAGCCGTTCATGGAGGCGAACCCCGACATGCCTTCCACCAGCGTGCCAAAGCCGGGGCGCCGCCGGTACGGGCCGTCCTGGCCCCAGCCGGAGATGCGCACGATCACGAGCTTCGGATTGCGCTCGAGCAGCTGCTGCGGCGCGAGCCCCATGGCCTCGAGCGTGCCGGGGCGGAAGCTCTCGACGAACATCGCGGCCGAAGGCACGAGCCGCGACAGCAGGTCGCGGGCGTCGGCGTTGCGCAGGTCCAAACCGAGACTCTTCTTGTTGCGCGCGTACAGCTTCCAGTTGGTCGGCACCCCGTTGGTTTGCCAGGAGCGCAGGGTGTCGCCCGCCGGGGGCTCGATCTTGATCACCTCGGCGCCGAAGTCGGCGAGGACCTGCGTGAGGGTGTTGCCGGCGACCAGCCGGGAGAGATCGAGCACGCGCATCCCGGAGAGGGGCCCCCGGGTTCCTGGAACGTAGGACTTCCGGGGCAGCGCCTTCATCCCTCGGTGTTCGCTTCGCGCTAGGAATTTGTCGGGGCCACGGGCCCGACAAATTCCTGAGGCAAAACCGCCCGCTCGAATACAACCAAGTGCCGAAGCAAGGTGAATCCCATACCTGCCACCGTCGTGATGATACTGGGGTCCAACGGGAATGTTCGTCCCGGATGCCGGGCGGTTTTGCTCACAGCGATCTGCCAGCACGCCAGGGCCGGCAGATCGCTATCGTTGCTCGGAACCGTTCGCGAGCTGGCGCTCGATCTGGCGTGACTCGCCCTTCAACAGCACGGCAACTTCCGCCGCCCGCTTTTCACTCATGCGGCTGGCGATGGTGGACACCGAAATGGCGGCGAACGCGATCCCGCTCTGGTTGCGCAGCGTCTGCCCGACCGAGCGCACGCCGGCGAGTCCCGGCACTTCGCGCAGGGCGTAGCCGAGCTTCTGCGACCGCTTCACCTGGCCGAGGAGCGCGCCGGTGTTCAGCCCGTACTCGGGCAGGCGCGCGGCGTTGGCCGAGACGACTCGCTGGATCTCGTCTTCGGGCAGCGCGGACAGGATGGCGAGCGAGCCGGTGCCGACACCGAGGGGGCGGCGCATGCCGATCTCCAGCGTGAAGGTCTTGATGGGAAAGGTGCCTTCGCGCCGGTCGAGGCACACCGAGTCGAGCCCGCTGCGGTGAGTGAGGAATACGGTGTCGCCGGTCGCCTCGGCAATGCGCGTCAGCGCGGGGTGGCAAATCTCGCGCAAGTTGAAGCGCGGCGCGGCGGTGAGGCCGAGCTCGAATGCCATCGAGCCGAGATAGTAGCGGTGGGTATCCCCGTCCTGCTGCACCATGTTCTCGGTGGCGAGGCATTTCAGCATGCGGTGCACGGTCGGGCGCTGCAGCCCGGTGCGGGTGGCTAGATCGAGCAGGCGCGAGCCGCCGCGGTTGTGCGCGGCGATCTCGCGCAGGAGCGTCAGCGCGCGCTCGATACTCTGGGTGCCGGTGAGCCGCGAGCCGGCCGCGATTTCGGTCTTGCGTGGCATGGAGAGGTTAAGTCCGTATCGTGAGCGAAGGGCGATTATGCCACCAGATTTGCGGCGGATATATAAGCCAGTCCGGATATTGGACAAGGGAATTGCGGCATTGCGGGGAGGCGGTCGCCCCGCCACGTGTAGTATGCTAGTTTTTACCCATATTCTGGACGCCCCGTATTGCGTCAAATTATGGACTTAGCGGGCCTCTTGCATGCTCTACGAGTTGCGCCATGACCCCGACCCAACGCATCCCCAATCCCCCTCCGAACGGCTCCGCGGGCGCGCGCTTTCGCGCGGCGCTTGCCGAGGAACGCCCGCTGCAGGCGGTCGGGACCATCAACGCCTATCACGCGCGCATGGCGCAGCGCACGGGCTACCGCGCCATCTACCTCTCGGGCGGTGGTGTGGCGGCCGGCTCGCTGGGGGTGCCCGATCTCGGTATCAGCGGGCTCGAGGACGTGCTCGTCGACGTGCGCCGCATCACCGACGTCTGCCCGCTGCCCCTGATGGTGGACGTGGACACCGGGTTCGGCTCGAGCGCCTACAACATCGCGCGCACCGTGAAGTCCCTCATCAAGGCCGGCGCCGCCGCGATGCACATGGAGGACCAGGTCGGCGCAAAACGCTGCGGCCACCGGCCCAACAAGGAGCTGGTGTCGCAGCAGGAAATGGCGGACCGCGTCAAAGCAGCCGTGGATGCGAAGACCGACTCGCAGTTCGTCGTGATGGCGCGCACCGACGCGCTGGCCGTGGAGGGCCTGCAGGCGGCGATCGACCGCGCCTGCGCCTGCGTCGAGGCCGGCGCCGACATGATCTTCCCGGAGGCGATCACCGAGCTCGCGATGTACCGCAAGTTTGCCGACGCGGTGAAGGTGCCGATCCTCGCCAACATCACGGAGTTCGGCAAGACGCCGCTGTTCACCGTCAAGGAGCTCGCGGGCGCCGGCGTCGCGATCGTGCTCTATCCCCTTTCCGCGTTCCGCGCGATGAACGCCGCCGCACTGCGGGTCTACGAAGCGATCCGCAAGGATGGCACGCAGAAGGGCGTCGTGGAGCAGATGCAGACGCGCGAGGAGCTCTACGACTTCCTCGACTACCACGCCTACGAGCGCAAGCTCGACGAGCTCTTCGCCCGCGACAAGAAAAAATAAGCCGCCAGACGCCAGCCGTCAGCTGCCAGCGCTCGGCTTGCTCTCTTCGCCGCACGACTACTGACAACTGGCGGCTGACGACTGACGGCTAGCAATGACGGGAATTCTCCTCTCCAAAGCCACGTGCGCGAGTTATCGAGACGGCCTCGCCGCGGCGGCACGCGAGGCCGGCATCGAGGCGCGCGTCCTGCACCTGCCGGATGACCCGCGGGCGCGGCTCGCGCCCGCCGAATGCGCGGACATCGAGGTCGCCTACTACACGCGCGACATACGCTTCTCCCCCCTCAACGAGTCGTTCATCGAAACGGTTGGGACCGCAATCAACCTGAGGTGGGTGCATTTCATCACTGCCGCCATCGAGCACTTCCCCTTCGTCGAGCAGCTGCTGCGGCGCGGCGTCAAGCTCACCACTTCGGCAGGCTCCAACGGCGAGCCGGTGGCGCAGACGGCTCTCGGGGGGCTCCTCATGCTCGCGCGCGGGTTTCCACATTGGTGGGCCGCGCAGGGCCGCAGGGAGTGGGCGCCGGTGCGCGGCGAGGCGGCTCCGCGCGACCTGGCGGGGCAGGCGGTCCTGATCATCGGGCTGGGCCCGATCGGCGCGACGCTCGCCCGCTTCTGCCACGCACTGGGCATGCGCGTCATCGGCGTGCGGCGGACGCCCGGCCGCCCGGTCGAGGGGGTCGACGAAGTGCACGGCCCCGCGGCCCTGGCGGGACTTCTTCCGCGCTGCGAGTGGGTCATCCTGGCGTGCCCGCTCACGCCGGAAACCGAGCGCCTCATCAATGCCGGCAGCCTCGCGCGGCTGCCGCGCGGGGCGCGCCTCATCAACGTCTCGCGCGGGGGCGTGGTGGACCAGCCGGCGCTGATCGAGGCGCTGCAAAGCGGGCAGCTCGGCGGCGCTTATCTTGACGTGTTCGAGGAAGAGCCGCTGCCGGCGGACTCGCCGCTGTGGGCGCTGCCCAACGTCATCATCTCGCCCCACAACGCCTCGTCGTCGGGCGGCAACAACGACCGCGCGGCGTTGATCTTTCTCGCCAATCTCGTGAAGTGGGCGCGCGGCGAGCCGCTCAGGAACGAATTCACCGGGAACTAGGCCGACTCCGGCCGCGTCCCGGCGCCGCGGCGCATTGTCGCGAGCGATTGCAACGTATTAAACTAGCTACCCTTTCCGCTCCGCGCGCCCATGCAACTGTTCGCTTTCGGCATCAACCACCAGACCGCCCCGCTGTCGGTGCGGGAGCAGGTGGTTTTTCACGCCGAAAACCTGATCGGGGCGCTGCGCGAGCTGGTGGACCACCGCCCGGTGCAGGAGGCGGCGATCATTTCCACCTGTAATCGCACCGAGGTCTACTGCAACACCGCGGACCCGCACGCGGCGGTGGACTGGATGGCCGGCTACCACCAGCTGAAAACGCAGCAGATCGAGCCCTACCTCTACCGCCTGCCGCAGGAGCGCGCGGTCAAGCACGCTTTCCGCGTCGCGAGCGGGCTCGATTCGATGGTGCTGGGCGAGCCGCAGATCCTGGGGCAGTTCAAGCAGGCGGTGCGCACCGCCCAGGCGGCGGGCACGCTGGGGCTGCTTCTGAACAAGCTTTTCCAGCGCACCTTCGCGGTGGCGAAGACGGTGCGCACGGAAACCGAGATCGGCGCGGCCACCGTGTCGATGGCTTCCGCGGCGGTGGGGCTGGCGCAGCGCATCTATCCCTCGATCGAGGAAGCGAGCGTCCTGTTCATCGGCGCGGGCGAGATGGTCGAGCTCTGCGCGACCCATTTCGCGGCGCATCATCCGCGGCGCATCACCGTCGCCAACCGCACGCTCGAGCGCGCCCAGCCGCTGGCCGACCGCTTCCTGGGCCGCGCGATCACGCTCAACGAGCTGCCGCCGCAGCTCGCTCAGCACGATATCGTGGTGAGCTGCACGGCGAGCACGCTTCCCATCATCGGCAAGGGGCTGGTCGAGAGCGCCCTGCGCGCGCGCAAGCATCGCCCGATGCTGATGTTCGATCTCGCGGTGCCGCGGGACGTCGAGAGCGAGGTCGAGGCGCTCGACGACGTGTTCCTGTACACCGTGGACGACCTCGGCGAGCTCGCGCGCGAAGGCATGGACGTGCGGGGCAACGCGGTGGCGCAGGCCGAGGTGATCATCGAGAACCAGGTCACCGATTTCATGCACTGGCTCGGCAGCCGCGAGCTGGTGCCGACCATCCGCGCGCTGCGCGACTCGGCCGAGCGGGCGCGCCGGCACGAGATGGAGCGGGCGCTGCGCCGGCTGGCGAAGGGCGATGATCCGCAGGTGGTGCTGGAAGGCCTCTCGCACGCGCTCATCGCCAAGCTCATGCACGCGCCGACCCATGCGCTCTCACACGCGCGCGAGGACGATCGCGAAGCGCTGGCCCAGTTGCTGACCCGCCTCTACCAGATCCCGCGGCCGGAGTAAGCGCCGCGCCCGATGAAGCGCTCCATCGCGACCAAGCTCGCGCAGCTCTCCACGCGGCTCGAAGAGATCAACCGCCTGCTTGCCCAGGAGAACGCGACCGCGGACCTCGACGCGTACCGCAAGCTCACGCGCGAGCACGCCGAGATCGCGCCCGTGGTCGAGCTCTACCAGAAGTACATAAAGGGCGAAGGGGACCTGCAGGCGGCACAGGAAATGAGCGGGGATCCCGCCACGCGCGAGTTCGGCGAGTCGGAGATCAAGCAGACCCGCGAGCGGCTCGCGGGCATCGAGCAGGAACTGCAGAGGAGGTTGCTGCCGAAGGACCCCAACGACGATCGCAACATCTTTCTCGAGATACGCGCCGGCACCGGCGGGGACGAGTCGGCCTTGTTCGCGGGCGAGTTGTTTCGCATGTACAGCCGTTACGCCGAGCGCAACCGCTGGGTGGTCGAGGTGATTTCGCAAAGCCCGTCGGACCTCGGCGGACTGAGGGAGGTCATCGCCAAGATTTCGGCGCCGGGCGCCTATTCGAGGCTCAAGTTCGAGTCCGGCGGACACCGCGTGCAGCGCGTGCCGGTGACGGAAACTCAGGGCCGCATCCACACCTCGGCTTGCACGGTGGCGGTGATGCCGGAAGCCGACGAGATCGCGGACGTCGTGCTCAACCCCGCCGAGCTGCGCGTGGACACGTTCCGCGCCTCCGGCGCAGGCGGCCAGCACGTCAACAAGACCGATTCCGCCGTGCGCGTGACACACCTCCCCACCGGGATCGTGGTGGAATGCCAGGACGACCGCTCCCAGCACAAGAACCGGGCGCGCGCGCTGGCCATCCTGGCGGCGCGCATCAAGGACAAGCAGATCCGTGAGCAGCAGACGAAGATGGCGGCCACGCGCAAGTCCCTCATCGGGAGCGGCGACCGCTCCGAGCGCATCCGCACCTACAACTTTCCCCAAGGGCGGGTGACCGACCACCGCATCAATCTCACCCTCTACAAGATCGAGAGAATCATGGATGGCGATCTCGACGAGCTGCTGTCGGCGCTCGCGGCCGAGCACCAGGCCGAGCAGCTCGCCCAGCTCGGCGAAGAAGCCCAGACGGCGTAAGCCGTCCGTCCTCCCGGCTCCGTGGTTCCCGCCGCAGCCGACATGCAGTCCATCGCCTGTGCCGTCGCAGCGGCCGCCCTGTTTGGCACGGCGTTAGTGACCACTCACATCGGCCTGCGGCACATGGATGCCCTCTCCGGAGCCCGCACCAGCATCCCGGTAGCTGCCGTGCTGTTCTGGTCGCTGGCACCCGTTCGCGATCTCTCCGGCTGGCAGGGGCAGGCCGCGGTGATATTCGCGGTCGTGGGCATGTTCTTTCCGGCCGCGGTCACGCTGCTCAGCTTTGCGGCGAACCAGCGGCTGGGGCCGGCCGTGGCGGGCACCATCGGCGGTACCGCCCCGCTGTTTGCGGTGCTGGGGGCGGCTCTGTTCCTGGACGAACCGCTCGGGATCCGCGAAGCCGTCGCGACCGGCATCATCGTGGTGGGCTGCACGCTGCTCTCGAGCCCGGACGGTACCATTGCGGCCGGGGGCGCGCGCGGGGCTCTGTGGTTACCCTGGATGTCGGCCGTGCTGCGAGCGGCCGCCCAGGTCCTGTCCAAGGCGGGCCTTGCGCTCTGGCCCAATCCGTTCGCCGCGGCGTTGATCGGCTACTCGGTATCGGCGGCGGCGGTGTGGGGCGCGCCGCTGCTCGGCCCGCGGCGGCAGGCATATGCGGCGAATCGGCGCGGCGTCGCATGGTTCGCCGCGACCGGCGTACTCAATGGCGCAGCGGTGCTGGCTATGTACTACGCGCTCAGCACCGGGCCGGTGTATATCGTTTCGCCCATTGTGGCGACCTACCCCCTCTTTACCCTCGCGTTGAGCGCGCTCGTGCTGCGTCTGCCGCTGCGGGCCGCGCTCCTGGTGGGCGTCGCGCTGACCGTCACCGGCGTGGCCCTGCTGCTCGTCCGCTGGTAGAGACGTGCGCGATGGCGCAAGCGAGCATCAGGGCGGCATTGCGCACGACGGGGATCGATCCCGCCGACGGGCGGGCGCTGCTGCGCGCGGCGCTGGGTGTGGACGACGCTCATTTCGCCGCGCATCCCGAGCAGGCCCTGACCCGCGAACAGGGCGATCGTTTCGCCGAGTGGGTGCAGCGCCGGCGCGCCGGCGAGCCGGTGGCGTACATCACCGGGGAGCGCGAGTTCTACAGCCTGGCTTTCAAGGTGACGCCCGCGGTGCTGATCCCGCGTCCCGAAACGGAGCTGCTCGTTGAATTCGCGCTCGAGCGGGTCGCTGCGCCGGCGCGCGCCGGCGTGCTCGATCTCGGCACTGGATGCGGTTGCGTTGCAGTGGCGATTGCGCGGCACCGTCCGCGCGCGCGGGTTACGGCGACCGATATCGCGCGCGCCGCGCTCGCCATCGCGCGCGAAAATGCGGCACGCCATGGCACGCGCATCGAATTCATCGAAAGCGACTGGCTGGAGGCGCTCGCCGGCCGCCGCTTCGATCTGATCGTTGCCAATCCCCCGTACGTCGCCGCGAACGACCCGCACCTCGGCCGGGGCGATCCGCGCTTCGAGCCTCGCCTGGCACTGGATGGCGGCGCCGACGGACTGGCTTGCATCCGGACCATCGCGGCGGACTCGCGCGCGCATCTCGAGAGCGGCGGCTGGCTGTTTATCGAGCACGGCCACGTTCAGGCGGCGCGCTGCCGTGCGCTGCTGCAGGGGCATGGTTACCGGGACGTGATTTCCCGCCGGGATCTCGCCGGCATCGAGCGCGCGTCCGGCGGGCGGGTTTGACGGGGGGCGAGCCAAACCGCTAGAATAAAGCCCGATTAAATTGCTCGGGTATAGGGACAATCCATGAGTATTCAAGACGTTATAAAGAAGCAAGTAACCGGCAACCGCGTCGTCCTGTACATGAAGGGCACGCCCGACTTTCCGCAGTGCGGATTCTCGGCGAACGCGGTCGGCATCCTGCGCGCCTGCGGCGCGAGCGAGATCTTCACCGTCAACGTGCTGGAAGACCCGGACATCCGGCAGGGCATCAAGGAATACGCCAACTGGCCGACGATTCCGCAGCTCTACGTCAACGGCGAGTTCGTCGGCGGCTCCGACATCATGACCGAGATGTACCGCAGCGGCGAGCTGAAGAAGCTCCTCGAAAAGACTCCCGCCTGACCAAACGTCCATTCGATCTACAGCAAACGGCCGGCAAGTTGCCGGCCGTTTTGTTTCTTGCCTACCCGCCGAATGGCGGGGCACTCATCACCTATCACCCATCACTTATCACGCCGTCTCAAGCAAAGCGTGAATAGGCGTACTGCGCCAACAGCCCGACCGCGATCACGAACAGCGCGCGCATCACCCAGAGGCGGTAGGTCGGGGCGTCGATGCGGTGGCGGACGCGCACGCCGCACCAGGAGCCCGCCACGCCGATCGCGACGAACGGCAGCGTGGCGAGCCATTCGCCCGCGCCGACGCCGCCACGCGTGGCGAGGACGGTGAACTGCGTCGACTTGCCTATGAGGAAGCAGATATTGAGCGCCTGCACCAGCATCGCCGGCTTCAAGCCCAACGCTAGGTAGAAGATGATAAGTGCCGGACCTGCGACGTTTGCCGTGCCCTCGAAAACGCCTGCGGTCAGGCCGGAAAGAATTCCGAAGCGCCGCTCATGACGCTGCACCAGCGGCGAATCGGCCCGGCCCAGGCGGTCGAGGCCGAGGTAGACAAGCGTCAGGAGCGCGAGCAGCAGCGTGTACGGCGCCTCCGGCGCGGAGACGAAGAGCCAGGTGCCCACCGCGGCGCCCGCGATCATGTAGAGCGGCATCATCCAGAAGCGCGCGAGCGTCACGCGCAGCGGCCCGGCGGTCAGGAGCGCCACCAGTATCGTCGCGAGGGTCGGCAGCAGCACGACGACGATCGCGGTGCGCATGTCGCTCACCATCGCGATCAGCGGCGTCGCCACGAACGGGAAGCCGAAGCCGAGCGCGCCCTGGAGCAGCCCTGCGGCGAGCATGACCACCGCAATCCACGCGAACAGGACCAGGGGCAGCGATTCGATCATGGGCCCGCAGTGTATCAAAGGCCTGCGCGGGCCCCGTGCTGCGCGCGGGCCGGCATAGCAGTCTCACCTATTTGTCATAGCGCCGCGATTGCACTAGGATGGGCCGTCGCCGTCAGTCAACCAGGGGAGAATCGCCATGAGCCAGATGACCCCGTCGCAAGGTTCCGCAACCGCAGACGCAGGACGTGCCGTAGCCGCCGGTCAGGGCTGGGCATGGATCACCGGCGGCTTCGACATGTTCAAGAAGCAGCCGGGAATGTGGATCGCGCTCGTCGTCGTCCTGTTCGTGATCCTGATCGTGCTCAACTTTCTCAACATCCTCTTCTTCCTCGGCTCGATCGCCGTGATGCTGCTGATGCCGGTCTTCGTCGCCGGGTTGATGATCGGCTGCCAGGCGCAGCAGCGCGGCAGCCCGCTCGAAATCGGTCACCTGTTCGCGGGATTCAAGACCCAGACGGGAAACTTGATCGTGCTGGGGGCGCTGGCTCTCGGGGGGGTGATCATCGTAATGGTGCCGGTCGTGCTGATCGTGGGCGTCGGCGCCTTCTTCGGCGCCGCGCGCGGGGACGCCGCGGGAGCCGCGGCCATGGGCGGCAGCTTCTTCATCGCCTGGCTGCTGGCGATGGCGCTCTCCATCCTGCTGTACATGGCGTTGTGGTTCGCGCCGGCGCTGGTGGCGCTGCGCGGGGTCGCTCCGGTGGAAGCGATCAGGCAAAGCTTCTTCGGCTGCCTGAAGAACATCGTGCCCTTCCTGATCTACGGCATCATCATGATGGTGCTCAGCATCGTCGCCACGATCCCGCTATTGCTGGGGTGGCTCGTGCTCGGCCCGGTGGCAGTGGCTTCGGTCTACGTCGCCTACCGCGACATCTACGGCGATTCCTGATCCGCTCTACAGGTAGACGCCGCGGCGGGATTGGCCTGCCGCGGAGCGTCTTCCTCTAAGCAAATTAATAACGTTCAATCAACTAGTTACGTCCGTAAATGAAAGCGCTTGCATAGCCTGGTCAGGCTCGCTAGAATTTCGCTTCCGCGGTGGTCGCAGCCGGATCCAGGAGACCCTCTTGAACACCATGACGGAAGCGAAGAATCTCGCGACGGCAGCCCGGCGCGCATCCGGCAAGGCGCGCCTGGGTGCGCCGGAAGCGTTCGTCGAGACCCTGGTCGCGCACCAGGTGAAGGACGTGTTCGGCATCAGCGGATCGCCTCGGCTGGACGCGCTCGATCTCCTGCCCGGCGCGGGCATCCGCCTCGTGGCCGTCGCGCAGCAGCAGAGCGCTGCGCATATGGCCGACGGCTACGGGCGCGTCAGCAACCGGCCGGCCGTTTGCATTGCGCCGGATGGCCCCGGCTTCGCCAATTGCGTGACCGCGGTGGCGGCTGCGTATTGGGCCCGCACCCCCTTGGTGGTGGTGACGCCGGAAGCGGGCGGGCCCGTCGCCGGGCACGGCGGTATCCTCGAAGCCGGCCACGCGCCGATTTTCTCGAAGATCACGAAGTGGCAAGCGCGCGTGAGCTCGCCGCTGCAGCTGGCCGACCTGATGCACCGCGCCTTCACGATCGCTTTGCACGAGCGCGGGCCCGTGCACGTCAGCCTGAGCGACGAGGGTTTCCGGGGCGAAGGTGAGTACGAGATCCGGGCGCCGCTCCTCATCGAGCGCTCCGCGGGCGGAACCCGCTCGCTCGCCAGGGCAGCACAGCTGCTCGCCGAGGCGAAGTTTCCGGTCATCGTGTCGGGCGAAGGCGCTGCGCTAGCGGACGGCTTCGACGATGTCAGGGCGCTCGCCGAGCAGCTCACCGCGCCGGTCGTGAACACGTTCCGGCACAACGATACGTTTCCGGCGAGCCACGTCCTCGCCTGCGGTCCGCTCGGCACCCACGGGTCGAAGGCGGCGATGCGGATCCTCGCGCGCGCCGACGTGGTGCTTGCGCTCGGCACCCGGCTCGGCGGCGTGCCGCCGCGCCAGGACGGCGAGAGCTGGCGCGAAGACGTGAAGATCATCCAGATCGACAGCGACGACCGCACGCTCGGCGTGGCGAGCGAGGTGGCGTTGGCGATCCACGGCGACGCCAGGCTCGCGGCGCGGGAGCTGCTGGGACATTTCAGGGGGCGGGCAGCGAGAAAACCCGACAAGGCGCGCCTGGCGGCGGTGCAGCGGGAAAAGGACTCCTGGATTGCGGAACTCGCGTCGCTGCCTTCGCCCAACCGCAAGGGCCAGGTCGGCGCGCGGCGTGCGCTCGCCCAGCTCGCGAAGGCGCTGCCGCGCAGCGCAATGGTCTCGACCGACGTCGGTAATGTGTGCTCGCTCGCGAGCAGCTACCTGGGTTTCGAGCAACCGGGGTCATTCCTCGCCGCGATGGGCGGTGCAGGCCGCGGCTGCGCGTATCCCACGGCGCTCGGCGCCAAGCTGGCGCAGCCCGAGCGCCCGGCCATCGCCTACGCGGGGGAGGGCGCCTGGGCGATCGGTCTTGCCGAAGTGATGACCGCGGTGAAGGAGAAGATCCCGGCCATCGCGGTCGTATTCAATAACGCCCAGTGGGGCGCCGAAAGAAGGGGGACTGTCGAGAGCACCGGCGGACGAATGCTGGCCAATCCGGCGAGCCCCGATTTCTCGGAAGTAGCGCGCGCGATGGGCGCGGAAGGCTACCGGGCCGAGTACGAGGACGAGGTCGCCGATGCGCTCAAGGCCGCGCTGAAATCGGGCAAGCCCGCGGTGGTGGAGATTATGGTGGCACCCGAGCGCGGCGAGATTTTCGGACGCGAGGCCCTGGGCAGGCCGCGGCGGCCGCTGGTGAGGCAGCGCGGAACGGGCGCCCCGGCGTAGCGGCGGCGTACCCTGATTCCAATGGCAAAAATGCCGGCCCCCCGGGGGTCTTCCCTCGTTACTGCTCGTGTAAGTGAGCACTAACTGGGGGAGCTTGCGGGCATGAATAGCGGCTCGGGCCGCAAGAGCGCCAAGCTCGCCGACGTGGCGCGCGTCGCCCGCGTCTCCACCGCCACCGTTTCCCGCGCGCTGACCCAGCCGGACAAGGTCAAGCCGGCAACCGCCGCGCGCATCCGCCAGGCGGTCCAGGCGCTCGCCTACGTCGCGCATGGCGCCGCGCGGGCGCTCGCTTCGAGGCGCACCCGCACGGTTGGCGCCGTCATCCCCACGCTCGACCATGCCATCTTCGCCAACACCACGCATGCGCTGCAGAAGACCCTGGACGAGGCCGGATACACGTTGCTGCTGGCCTGCCACGAGTTCGACGCGGCGGTCGAGGCGCGCATGACGCAGGCGCTGATCGAGCGCGGCGTGGACGGCCTGGTGCTGCTCGGGACGAGCCACCACCCGAGCGTGTTTCAGATGATGGAGACGCACCATCTCCCTTATGTGCTGACGTGGGCGCTCGATGCCGGCGGGAGGCATCCCTGCGTAGGTTTCGACAATCGCGCCGCGGCGATCCGCATGACGCGCTACCTGCTGGAGTTGGGTCACCGCGAATTCGCGATGATCTCGGGCATCACCGAGGGCAACGAGCGCGCGGGTGAGCGGCTCGAGGGGGTGCGGGAAGCGCTCGCCGCGGCGGGCGTCAGCCTGCGACCGGAGCGGGTGGTGGAAAAACCGTACACCCTGCCGGCCGGGCGCGAGGGATTGCGCGAGGTGCTGAGCGCGCTACCGCGCGCTACCGCGGTCGTCTGCGGCAACGACGTGCTCGCCATCGGCGCCCTTGCCGAGTGCCAGGCGGCGGGGCTCGCGGTGCCGCGGCAAGTCTCGGTGACGGGATTCGACGACCTGGAGATGGCGGCCGTGGTGGCCCCGGGTCTCACCACCGTGCACTTCCCGACGGCGGAGCTCGGCGCGCATGCGGCGCAAAATCTCCTGGCGCGGTTTGCCGGCAGGCCGGCGCCCGTGCGTACCGAGTTGCCGGTGGAGCTCGTCGTGCGCGGCAGCGCCGCTCCCCCCTCAAGAGCGTGATTAGTGAATGGTGAATAGTGAATGGTGTCTTGCCGCCCCGCCTCGGCGTTTCCAATCACCAATCACCAATCACGCTTTTCAAGCGGCAGCGAGGAGCTGCCCGATCATGCGCTCGGCCTGCGCGCGATAGCCGCCGCCGAACAGGTTGAGGTGGTTCAGGACGTGGTACAGGTTGTAGAGGTGCTTGCGCGTCGCGTAGCCTGGATCGAGGGGGTGCTCGGCGCGGTAGGCTTCGTAGAAAGCCGGCGGGAAGCCGCCGAACAGCTCGGTCATCGCCAGGTCCGCTTCACGGTCCCCGTAATAGACCGCGGGGTCGAAAATCACCGGTTCGCCGCCGGCCGACGCCGCGGCGTTCCCCGACCACAAGTCCCCGTGCAGCAGCGAGGGAACGGGCTCATGGCCCGGGAAGAACGCGGGCAGCTTTTCCAGCAGCCGATTGCCGTCCGCGACCAGCCGTCCGCCGTGGCCCTTCGAGGCGGCGAGCCGGAGCTGGAACCCGAGCCGTTGCTCGCGCCAGAACTCGGTCCAGTCGCGCGACCGGGTATTGACCTGCGCTGTCGCGCCGATGGTGTTGTCGCGTTTCCAGCCGTGCTCGCGCGCGGTGACGCGGTGCATGCCCGCGAGCTTCCGCCCCAGCTCGCGCATGCTGCCGTCGGTGCCGGCCCGCAGCTCGAGGTGCTCGAGAACCAGCCAGCAGGCGGCCGGGGACGCGCCGTGACAAACGGGTTCGGGAACGCGGACGGTCTTCGTGCGCGCAATCTCGTGCAGCCCGGCCGCTTCAGCGGAAAACATTTCCGCCTTGTCGGGGGTGTTGAGCTTGACGAAGTAGGCGTGCCGTTGACCGCGGATGACGTGGGTCTCGTTGATGCATCCACTGCCGACACCTGCGCGGGCCTCGATGACAAAGGGCGCGCCTGACGCCACGCGGATCGAGCGCTCGATGTCCTGCCAGGGGTCCATGGAAAAAGCTGAATGCAACCGCCGATGAACGCCGATGGACGCAGATAAGAGCAAACAACAAGGGCCGCGCCCAACGATTTGCCGCCTTTATTCTAGATTTTCATCGGCGTTTATCTGCGTTTATCGGCGGCTAAATCTGCTTTGGCTCTAACGATGCGTCAGCCGAGAGATTTCCGGGCCTTGGCGATGGCGGCTTTGACGCGCACCGGCGCGGTGCCGCCGAGGTGGCTGCGGCTCTTGAGCGAGCCATCGAGGGTGAGCGCGGCGTGCACGTCCTTGCCGATCGCGGAAGAGAAGCGCTGCAGCTCGGAGAGCTTGAGCTCGGCCAGCTCGCAACCCCGCGACTCGGCGAACCGCACCGCCTGCGCCACCGCCTCGTGCGCCTCGCGGAACGGCACGCCCTTGCGCGCGAGGTACTCGGCCAGATCGGTGGCGGTCGCGTGACCCTGCCGCGCGGCGGCCGCCATCGCCTCGCGATTGACCTTGATGCCCGGCAGCATCTCCGCGAGCACGGCGAGACTTGCGTTGAGGGTGTCCACCGTGTCGAACAGCGGCTCCTTGTCCTCCTGGTTGTCCCGGTTGTAGGCGAGTGGCTGTCCCTTCATCAGCGTCAGCAGCGCGACCAGGTGGCCGGTGACGCGCCCGCTCTTGCCCCGGACCAGCTCCGCAACGTCGGGGTTTTTCTTCTGCGGCATGATCGAGGAGCCGGTGGAGAAGCCGTCGGCGATATCGACGAAACCGAAGCGCGGATTGCTCCAGATGATGAGCTCCTCGCACAGGCGCGACAGGTGCATCATGGCGAGCGCGGCGCAGGCGCAGTACTCGATCGCGAAATCGCGATCGGACACGGCATCGATCGAGTTCTCGCACACGCCGTCGAAGCCGAGATCCTTGGCGACCATCAGGCGGTCGATCGGGAACGACGTGCCGGCGAGCGCCGCCGCGCCCAGCGGCAGCCGGTTCAGGCGCTTGCGGCAATCGGCGAGCCGCTGCGCGTCCCGCGCGAGCATCTCGAAATACGCCAGCAGGTGGTGGCCGAAGGACACCGGCTGCGCGACCTGCAGGTGCGTGTAGCCGGGCATCACCGTCTCGGCGTGGGCGTCCGCGAGGTCGAGCAGCGCCCGCTGCAGGGCCCGGACATGGGCGGTGGTCTCGTCGATGGCGGCGCGCAGGAACAGCCGCAGGTCGGTGGCGACCTGGTCGTTGCGGGAGCGGGCCGTGTGCAGCCGCTTGCCCGGCTCGCCGACCAGCTCGGTCAGGCGCCGCTCGATGTTGGTGTGCACGTCCTCGAGCGCGTCGGACCAGGGAAAGCCGCCGGCCGCGATCTCCGCGCGGATCTGGCCGAGGCCCTTCTCGATCGCCGCGAGGTCGGTCTTGCTGATGATCCCGGTCGCGTGCAGCATGCGCGCGTGGGCGATCGACGCCTCGATGTCGAACGCGGCCAATCGCCGGTCGAACGCGATCGAGGCGGTGAAGCGCTGCGCGAGCTCGCTGGCGGGCTCGCTGAACCTTCCCGACCACAGCGGGCGGCTGGTCTTGTCGTTGGCGGGCATGGGCCTGCTAGAATTTGACTTGATGAAACATAAAGTTAGGGTCGCAACGCGCGCATGGCGAGCAGTATAAATCAAAACGCCTACTCGGGCGCCCTGCCGAACTTCCGCAATCTCGGCATCATGGCGCGCATCTTGGTGATCGTGAACCTGCTCGCGGTTGCCGCGGCGATCGTGAAGAGCCCGGACGCGCGCTCGGCGTGGGGACAGTTCATCGAGATCGGCGCTCTGGTCGAGCCGCTGCTGATTCTTTCCCTGCTCGTGCTGGCCCTGTTCTCGAACGCACTGCGCCGGCTCCCGTACTGGCTCGGCGCGGTCGCGGTGCTCGCGCTCGAGCTCGCTCTTACGACGGTGCTCTATTTCGAGGGACGGCCCCTGCTCGGGGCGGATGCCGTGGCGCTGTGGCGCTACTGGGTGCTCGTGGCGCTGACGACCGTGATGCTGCTCGGCTACTTCGACCTGCGCGGCCGCGCGCTGTCGCCCGCGCTGTCGGAAGCGCGGCTGCAGGCGTTGCAGGCGCGCATCCGGCCGCATTTCCTCTACAACAGCATCAACGCCGTGCTGTCGCTCATCCGGCAGGCGCCGCGGCGGGCGGAGGAGGCGCTGGAGGACATGGCCGAGCTGTTCCGCGTGCTGATGGCCGACAACCGTGAGCTGACGCCGCTCACGCGGGAGCTGGACCTGTGCCGCCAGTACCTCGGCATCGAGCAGCTGCGGCTGGGCGAGCGGCTCAAGGTCGAGTGGCAGCTCGAGGCGATGCCCGGCGACGCGCTGGTGCCGCCGCTGGTCCTGCAGCCGCTGCTGGAGAACGCCGTCTATCATGGCATCGAGCCGCGCGTCGAGCCGGGGCTGATCACGATCCGGATCTACGGAACGCGGGAGCAGCTGCACGCCGTGCTGCGCAACCCGTACCGCGCCGGCAGCGAGCGCCACGCGGGCAACAGGATGGCGCTTGCCAATATCCGCGAGCGGCTCGCTCTGCACTTCGACGCGGAGGCGAACCTGACGACCCGCGCGGGAGCGGACGCCTACGAGGTGCACATCGTCATGCCCTACGTGAAAAGCCGTGATTCGTGATTCGTGGATCGTGATTCGTGAGTGAAGAGGCCACCAAGCCGCTGCGGGTGCTGATCGTGGATGACGAGGCGCCGGCGCGCTCGCGCATGCGCGAGCTGCTCGCGGACTGTGGCGGCGAAGTCAGCGTCGCAGGCGAGGCCGCAAGCGGCCGCGCCGCCATCGACATGCTGGGGGTGGAGCCTGCCGATGTCGTGCTGCTCGACGTGCGCATGCCCGAGATGGACGGCATCGAGGTCGCGCGGCACCTGCAGCAGCTCGAGCGGCCGCCGGCGGTGATCTTCGCGACCGCCTACGATGAATTCGCCATCCGCGCCTTTGAAGTGCATGCGATCGACTACCTGCTCAAGCCGATCCGGCTTGCGCGGCTCAAGGAAGCGCTGGCGCGGGCGCGCTCGGCGCCGCCGCGGGCCGAGGCGCTGCGCGCGGTGGCGCGCGCGGCGCGCACCCATCTGTCCGCGCAGGAACGGGGCAAGATCCACCTGATCCCGCTGGCGGACGTCGTCTACCTGAAGGCTGAGCTCAAGTACGTCACTGTCCGGACCGCGGCGCGCGAGTACTTGATCGAGGAGTCGTTGACCAGGCTCGAGGAGGAGTTCGGCGCACGGTTTGTGCGGGTGCACCGCAACTGCCTGGTCGCGCGGGCGGCGGTGCGCGGCTTCGAGCGCGCAACCCAGGACGGCGAAGCGCACTGGGAGGTCCTGCTCACCGGCACCGACGAGCGCATCGCGGTGAGCCGCCGGCAGCAGCATGTATTGCGCGAATTTTCCCGCGGTGACACGTGACCAGTAGTCCTCCCAAGCGCATCGTGATCGCGTCGCGCGAAAGCGCGCTCGCGATGTGGCAGGCGCGTCACATCCAGGCGCGGCTTGCCACGCTGCGCCCCGGGACCTCCACGGAGATCCTCGGGGTGACGACCGAGGGCGACCGCCGCCTGGACGTTTCCCTGGCCAGGATCGGCGGCAAGGGCTTGTTCGTGAAGGAGCTCGAGGACGCGCTCGCCAGCGGGCGCGCCGATATCGCCGTGCATTCGGTGAAGGACGTGCCGATGACGCTGGCTCCGCAATTTGTGCTGGCCGCCATCGGTGAGCGCGAGGATCCGCGCGACGCATTCGTCTCTAACCGCTATGCCGGCCTGGACGCGCTGCCGGCGGGAGCGCGCATCGGGACCTCCAGCCTGCGGCGGGAGTGCCAGTTGCGGGCGCGCCATCCGGCGCTCGCCATCGAGCCGCTCAGAGGAAACGTCACGACCCGGCTGAGAAAGCTCGACGAGGGCCGCTACGATGCGGTGATCCTGGCTGCGGCCGGGCTCATCCGGCTGGGACTGGCGTCGCGCATCACCCGGCTGCTCGATCCTACCGAAAGCCTGCCGGCGCCGGGTCAGGGGGCGCTCGGAATCGAGTGCCTCCAGGGGCGGGCTGAACTGATCGACCTGCTCGCGGGCCTGGATCACGGCCCGACCGCCCGCTGTGTGGCCGCGGAGCGCGCTTTCTCGCGGGCTCTGGCGGGCAGCTGCAACGTGCCCCTGGGGGCCCATGCGGAGATGGGCGACGGCCAGCTGCGGCTGCGCGGCTTCGTCGGCGCCCCGGACGGCTCGCGCGTGGTGAGCGGCGAGCTGGCTGGGCCCGCGGGCGATCCCGAGGCGCTGGGGATGGCGCTCGCGGAGCGTCTCAAGGCCCAGGGCGCCGGCGACATCCTGGCCGGCCTGCCGGACGACCTCTAAGCGCAGAGGGCGCGGAGGACGCAGAGGGGAAGGATAAAATGATCTTTCGGGATCCAGAAGAAGAAAAAGCGGGAACGAGGCATGTTCTTTTCGGGAACTTTCCGTTCTTCCTCCGCGTCCGCTGCGGCCTCCGCGGTGAGAGTCTTGGCGGGGTGAGGCAATGAGACGCAAGCCGCTGGCGGGCAAGGGCATCGTGGTGACGCGGCCCGCGCACCAGGCGCAGGCCCTCACGCGCCTCATCAGCGGCGCCGGCGGCAAACCCCTGCCGTTCCCCGTGATCGAGATCCGCGACGTCGAGGACCCCGCCCCTGTGCTGGCCCTGATAGACCGGCTGCACGAATTCAACGTCGCGATATTCGTGAGCCCCAACGCGGCGGAAAGAGGCCTGGCTCTGGTCAAGGCGCGCCGCGCCTGGCCGGAGAGGCTCAAGGCCGCGGCCGTCGGCAGCGGCGGCGTGAAAACACTCCAGCGCCACGGCGTCACGGACGTGATCGCGCCGGAGGGTCGCTTCGACAGCGAGGCGCTGCTCGATCTGCCCGCCTTCGCCCTCGTCTTCGGCAAGCGCTTCGTGGTGTTCCGCGGCGCGGGCGGACGCGAGCTGATAAGCGAGACGCTGACGGAGCGCGGCGCGGTGGTGGAGTACGCTGAATGCTACCGACGGGTCAGGCCGGACAACGACATCGCGCCCCTGCTGCGGGCGTGGGAGCGCGACGAGCTCGACGCGATTGTCGTGACCAGCAGCGAGGGTCTGCACAACTTCCTCGACATGATCGGCGCGCAAGGGCGCGAGCTCGCGCTGCGCACGCCGGTGTTCGTGCCGCACCCGCGCATCGCGGAAACCGCGCGCGAGCTCGGCGTCCGCAAGGTGATCGTGACGGGCCCCGGCGACGACGGGCTGCTCACCGGGCTGAGCACTTACTTCAACAAGGCATGATGCGTGAACAGGGATTCGTGGTTCGTGGACCCGCCGTGCCGGCAAAGCCGGGTCGAATCACGAATCACGATTCGCGATGTCGAGGGTTGCGGCTGGGGGGCGGCCGCCCGCATACTAGCTCCCTGGTCCGCTCTGCACCGCTGCACATCCCATGAACGAAACCTCGGGCGACAACGCCCCTCCTGC
>JBIOVQ010000169.1:0-3287 GCA_044867805.1 Burkholderiales bacterium
TGTCGGCCGGCACGTAATTGCCGGCTTCGAGCAGGACGATGTCGCCCGGAACGAGCTCCCGGCCCGGCACCGTTGTCTGCCGTCCGTCGCGGATGACCTGGGCATTGGGCGCCGACATCTTCTTGAGCGCGGCCAGGGCCTGCTCGGCCTTCGACTCCTGGATGACCCCGACCACGGCGTTCAGCACGACGATGATCATGATCGCGATCGAATCGACCCACTCGCCCAGCGCGAGCGCGATCAGAGCGGCGACGATCAGGATGATCACCAGGTAGTTGTTGAACTGGTTCCACAGCAGCGAGAGAAAACCCGGCCGCGGCTTCTCGGTGAGCTCGTTCGCGCCGAGCTTGTGGAGCCGCTCCTGTGATTCCTGCTGGGTCAGTCCGTGCTCGAGGTGGGTCTGAAAAGCGCTGGCGACCTCCGCGACGGGCTTGCCATGGCATTCCTTGTCATGCATACCGGGCTCCGGTTGGGTGGGTTTTGTCCGCGCCCAGTATGGGGTGGCGGCCCATCCGGGAAAATTTGAACTTTCGGATGGTTGCCATTCGATAAGCGGAATCGTCGGAACAAAGCAGTGAAGGCTGGCTTTACGATTCGTAATGGACCCTTCTCTTGAATCGCCGGACGCGCTGTGCTACAAACGCAGCGTGACCGGCCAAACACCGGTCGACCCTCCAGAGGGGAGTAGCTTCCGCAGCCGGTTGGCTGCGACGGCGCGATCGTCAAAACGGGCTCAGGCCCCGGTCGCCCCGGCGTCGTAGATGCGATGCGAGCGAGACCTTTGCCGAAAGGTGAGGGTCCGTTCGCGAGGGCGGCCTTCACCGCGAGGTGAAGGCCGCTGTGCTTTGAAGCATGGCGGATGGCGATGGTTACCGGGAAAGGAGCCGCCATGCCGCGATCGGACATACGACGCTACCTGAAGCACGGGACGCTGCCGCAACTGCGCGTCTTCGAGGCGAGCGCGCGCTTGGGCAGTTTTGCCCGCGCCGCCGAGGAACTCCACATCGCCCAGCCGACGGCTTCGGTACAAATAAGGAAGCTCAGCGAGACGGTCGGCCTTCCCCTGTTCGAGCAGGTGGGCCGGCGCATCTACCTCACGGAGGCGGGCAAACGGGTCTTTGCGGGCTGCGCCGACGTCTTTCAGGCGCTCGCGCGCCTGGAGGAAACGCTGGCCGACATGCGGGGACTCGGCTCGGGGCGCCTGCAACTGGCCGCCACCTCGATGGCCAGGCATTTCGCTCCGCGGCTGCTCGGGGCCTTCAGCCAGCTCCATCCCGGCATCGAGACTTCACTGCAGATCCACAACCGCAGCACCCTGATCGAGCGGCTGGTGAACAACGCGGACGACTTGTACATGTTCGCGCATCCGCCGGAAGGGCGCGAAGTCGTCGTCCAGGCCATATTGTCCAACCCGCTGGTCGCAGTCGCGCGCCACGACCATCCGCTGGCGGGCGCGAGAAACGTGCCGTTCGCGCGCCTCGCGCAGGAGCCGTTCCTGATGCGCGAATCCGGATCGGGCACGCGCATGGTCACGCTGGAGCTGTTCGCGCGGCACGGGCTGGCCCCGAAGATCCGCATGGAGCTCTCCACGGACGAGGCGGTCCGCGAGGCGATACTGGCCGGGCTCGGCGTTTCGATTCTTTCCCGCTATACCCTGGGGGTGGAGCCGGAGGATACGAAACTGGCCTGCCTCGACGTCGAGGGGTTTCCCCTCGAGAGCCAGTGGCATTTCGTCTATCCGGTCGGCAAGCACCTCTCGGTTGCCGCGCGCGCATTCCTGGATTTTGCGCGCGCCGAGGCCAGGCGCCTCGCTCTCGATGGGTTCGAGCAGCACCCGCTTGAGCGGCGACGTGACACGGTGACGAAGTGACGCAGTGACGGGCGCAGCGTTCAGCGCATCGCGCCGAAGACCCTGCGCACGATGTCGCTGGAGGCGCGGACGGGATCCCGGCGAAAGGCTTTCTCCTGCTCGCCGATCATGAAGTAGAGGCCGTCGAGAGCCTTGCCCGTGACGTAGCGCTCGATACTCGCTTCCTCCTCCTCGATCAGGCCCAGCGCGAGCCCCTGCCCGGCGACGGCGTTGTACTTCTGGGCGAGATCGACGCGCTCGGTCGCCTTCTTCACGACCGGGAGGAAACGCTGCATGAGCTGGCCCTGCGTCGCGCGCTTGAAGTAGTCGGTCGCCGCGGTGTCGCCCCCGGTGAGTATCTTTTTCGCGTCCTGGACGGTCATCTTCCGCACGGCGTCGGCGAGGAGCTGCTTTGCCTCGGGCACGGCGGCCTCCGCCGCGCGGTTCATCGCGAGCACCAGCTCGTCGGCTTCGCGCTTCATGCCGAAGGCGCGCAATCCGCGCTCGACTCTCTGCAGCGACGGCGGCAGCGGGATGCGGACCTTGGAATTCCCGAAGAAGCCGTTCTCCACCCCGAGCTTCGCGACCGCGACGACGGATCCTTCGTTCAGCGCCTGCCGCAGCGCGCGGACGGCCTCGGTATGGGTGATGTCCTCGAGACCGGCGGCCGCGTAAGCGCTGATGACAAGCACGGCCAGCCCACTCAGAATACGTCGCATGGTTTGCCTCCCGCGTCTCATTTTATCCGCGCTGCTGGCCGGCCTGCTGCCCCTCGCCGGCTGCGGGCCCAAGGCGGCGCCGGAAGTGACTTTTGTCTCGCTGCAAGGCGAGCGCATCGCCGCGCGCGGCCTCGTGGGCAAGGTGGTGGTCGTCAAGTTCTGGGCCACGGACTGCCCGGTCTGCATGAAGGAGATGCCGGACATGGTGCGGACCTATGTCCGTTACCGCGACCGCGGGCTGGAATTCATCGCGGTCGCGATGCAGCACGACCCGCCCAGCTACGTCATCCGTTATGCCGAGAGCAACCGGCTGCCGTTCAAGGTCGCACTGGATCCCGTCCGGGAGCTGGCGAGAGCGTACGGAGACGTGAAGGTGACTCCCACCACCTTTGTCATCGACAGGCGCGGCAATATCGTCAGCCGCACCCAGGGCGAGACCGACCTCGCGAAGCTCAACACGCTGCTGGAAGAAAAACTAAGGGATAAACCTTAGACGCAAAGCCGCCAAGCCGCAAAGCATTCAAGATCGAATCTATATTGTTCTCTTCGCGGCTTTGCGACTTTGCGTCGAGGTCTTGATCCGAGGCCCTATACGACGCCGGCGTCGTGGGCTTGCTGGTCGGCGTGATAGGAAGAGCGCACCAGCGGTCCGCACGCCGCGTGCGCGAAGCCCATCTCGCGCGCGCGGCGCGCGAACTCGTCGAACATCGCGGGCTCGA